>CAZLKP010000029.1:10792-20754 GCA_964560095.1 uncultured Bacteroidia bacterium | reverse complement strand
CTACTGGTTCTTACTCCGGGTATGCTTTTGCTGTGCCGACGACCATTGTGCGCAAAGTCATGGAAGACCTGTTGCAGTTCGGAACCGTTCAGCGCGGCTTTCTTGGCGTCATCATTCGCACCGTTGATGGTAACTTGGCCCGCGAAGAAGGCTTTGATTTTGTCGAAGGAGTCTATGTCGATAGCCTGATGGAAAATGGCGCTGCCAAAGATGCCGGCCTGAAAAGAGGAGATGTCATAATCTCTGTGAATAACAAAGTCGTGACAACCTCTTCTCAACTGCAGGCGGCTGTCGGTACCCTTCGTCCGGGCGATGAAGTGAACATGACCGTGCTGCGTAATGGGGGGGAAAAGCAGCTAACTGCCATTCTTCGCAACCGGCAGGGCAACACCGATGTCGTGAAGAAAGAAGAATTGGACTTGATGGCAAGCATCGGCCTGGAGGTGGAAGATATTGACAGCCGCACAGCCCGCCAGCTGGATATTGAGGGTGGAGCCAAAGTCACTGACATCAGCGCCGGGGTGGTGCGCGATCAGACGCGTATGCGTGAGGGATTTATCATCACTCACCTCGACGGCGAA
Organism: uncultured Bacteroidia bacterium; assembly: GCA_964560095.1. Classification (GTDB taxonomy): domain Bacteria; phylum Bacteroidota; class Bacteroidia; order J057; family J057; genus JANQTF01. The sequence goes on along the minus strand of CAZLKP010000029.1, from coordinate 20,173 downwards.
GAAATCAGGAGTGCCGAAGAACTCGAGCAAGTCCTGACCAGCAAGCAGGGCGGTGTGATGCTGGAAGGCGTCTATCCGGATCAGCCGGGACGATATTACTATGCGTTTGGGCTGTAATGTGGTTGTTCTGTTAGCTCAAATACATACAGCCATCTTCTCGTGGGAGATGGCTGTTTTTTTTGCCATGAAAGGAGTCAGATCCAGTCGAATATTTCTGGCCTGGTTTGAATAAACCTAACAATATCGTCATAGGTTTGATACTTGTACAATCGTAGATATGAAATAGAATCAATGCTCTTTGATTGCCGGAGAATGCTTGGTAGGTGATCTTTCTGCCGATAGAAAATGATGGTTGGTCTGACATAGGCAAGTGCCCAACCTGTCTCTATGAGGGCCGAGGAAACAACATGGTCTGGATAAATAAAGAGGAAGAAACGGCTTTCCCTGATGGTTCTGAGAACCCTTGTGTCCTTGATAACTTCCGGATCCCAAAACTCATGGACGTTTCCTGATCCCCACAAAGCACAATGAACCTTAGAAAGCTTTAGTGATTGTTTAATGGCTTGGGTGATGTCATTGACCCCTTTTTTTAGTTCCACTCTTTGGTCATTGCTTAGAGAGGAAAATGGAGCAGATATGAATACGTCATTTTCGTGATTGATGTATTTATCTGGAAAATTGACAGCTTCTCCCCGCCTTCCTCGCAGCCATTCTATCAGCTTGTCAGAACTTGGTTTGTTGGTTGGGATTCTAAGTTGGTTGTATTTCCTCTGGTTCAAATACCACTGGATGGCCTGGTCAATTTCTTTGAACTCGGGCGAATTTGCTTTGAGAAAGGCGGGATGCGCGTCTGGGTTTGATTTCTCTATTTTTTTAAAGACCAGGGAACCAAGCAGAAGGCCATTTTCATTGATGTCTATACCGAATGGTGTGGCTGGTGCAAGCGGATGGATGCCACAACCTTCAGTGATGCCCGGGTGAAGGACATCCTGGCAGCGGAGTTCTACGCCGTCAAGTTCGATGCGGAAGCCAAACGGGACATCGCCATGGGCGGACAAACCTTCAAATTTGTGAATAGTGGCCGCCGTGGGTATCATGAACTGGCTGCAGCCCTGCTGCAGGGGAAAATGTCCTACCCGACCGTGGTCTTCATGGATGCGGATTTTAACATGATCCAACCGCTGCCCGGTTATCTTGAAGCTGATGATATGCTTCCCATTCTGCATTTTATCTGCACAGAAGCCTACAAAAGCCAGAGTTGGGAAGTCTTTCTGGCCGACTGGAATACCTGATTCTTTCCGCTTTCGGAAATATTCTGTTCCCCTTTTCGCAACATCCCGAAGCACCCTCCGTTTATAGATTTGTAAGGCTATCGTCGATCTCCCATTGGCCAGTCGCCTTAATTACCAGATGTACATGAAGCACGTCTAACGGGAAGACAATCATTCATCACAGCCGCAGAAAGCCTTTTTCTGCCTCGCTCACAGCACAATGAGCCGTTTGATTCTTTCCTAAATTCCTTTTCTCACATACTAAGTGGTCCAGCCTCCCAGGGCACCCGATGCGCTGGAAGCTGTTGATTTTTATCGAATTGTCACGAATCCGATGTTTCGAGGCTGAACTCTTGTGTAGACAGATTTCCTCCCCAATCAGATCCGCGCTTTGTGGCCTTCATGTTCCTCTTCCTGCTCTTTAGCCTGACTGCCTCTGGCAGGTGTGAACCAAGAGTCGGGTCCCGAGAACTTCAAACTTCCAATCCATTTTCCACTATCATGACAACGTCACCCAAAAAACTTCCTACCCTGAATCACGATATTCCCCTGGCGAACCTCTTTGCCTATATCCGCGATTTGTACCACACCAGCGATCCGGAGTATCGGTTCGAGGAGGAAGGCAAATCGCGCAAGGTGCGCAATCAATCCTGGTGGTCGCTGGCCGACTGGCAAAAGCTCACCGATGCCGGCCAGATCGAGTGTCAGTGGGAATCGCCCGATCACCCTATCTTATCTCTTCACAGGGTCGAACTGCCGCCGCTGCCGCCGGTCCCGGAAGACCTCCAAGGCTGGGTCAGCCAGTCTGAGGTGTTTGGAGAGCTACCGACCTTGCTCCCCATCCGTGAAAAAAGGGTGCCCTTCAACAGCCAGCCCAGCCGCGTGAGTGCGTATCGGGCTTTTTTTCAGCAGGTCCATGATCAGCCTGTGGAAGCCGTAGCGGACCTCTCCGTCCCTGAGATCCTGAACAACTGGGTCGCTATCCATGTCCAGAATGGCAAAGCCTGCGTAGAGCTGATGGAGGAGGGAACCGAATATTTTGAGGAAGATGACCTCCGTCAGGAATTGCTCACAGCCTACTCGCGCGTGTATCGGGAACATTTCGAGAAACATGCCCGAGCTGCATGGGTCAATCAGCTCTTCGATGCCCTGCATGCGGCTCATTTTGAGCTGAAGGCCTACCCCGAGAAACGTCTGTTTCTGTCTTTTGGGCTGCTGTGTGGAACGCTCGGAAATGAAGCATACCGGAATTTCCTCTTTCATATTCCCCTTCGACTGCAGATCAACAAGCAGGAACTCAGCATCTATCCCGACACCTTTTCTCAGACCATCCGCTGCGAACAAAGCTTCACAGATCTGCTCGAACAGGCGTTCCCCCACGAAACGGCCTTTCAGATCGACCAGCGAAGACAGCACGTACTGGGACTGGTGGATCAGTTTCACCAGGAACCTAACGAGTTCAACCTGGACGCAGGGTATCTGCGTCACAGTTACTACGAAACCGGGATGAAACTCCTGGAGATTTTCCCCGAGCTGGAAGACCGATTCTTTGACAAAGATGCGCTCAACTGGGCCTACGAAGGAGCCATGCCCGACAAAGGCCTCCGGTTTAGTTGTTCACCCATCGTTCACACCCGCACAGTAGAATCGCATGAACACATCGCTAAAGATGCCTCGCGCATCATCGAAAAAATCAATGAGCTAAGCAGCCTGGGAGAGAGTGAGCGAATTCCAGATTTTTTTAAAAAGCTGTTTTCCCTGCGTCGACCCGAACACAAACTTCGGATCGCCTACAAAACCGAAGACCGGAGTCATCTCCATGAAGCTGTGTTTTCGGAAGAAACGCCCGGTCGGCTGTTGTTCCCACTGCCCAGCAACCGCGAGCAACGCGCCATCGCCGAGCGCCTCGCAAAGCAGGATGCTGTCACAGTCATGGGCCCTCCCGGAACCGGAAAAAGCCACACAATCGCCAACCTGACTTCACACTATGTCGCACAGGGAAAATCCGTTCTCATCGTGTCGAGATATGCCAAAGCCCTGGAAGTGATCCGCGAAAAACTGCCCGGAGGCATCCGTAACCTCGCCGTATCCTTCAACCAGCAGGCCCCCCAGCAGGAGGCCCTCAAGCATGCCATTGATGCCATCAAAGAGAATCTCAGTCGTCCGATTGATCCCCGGAACATTCAGGCGCTGGAGGATGATCTCGACCGGATGGAAACGACCTATCATGAGTTGATGACATCAATTCTGAACTGGATGGGCAGCCATCAGGAGCCCATCACCCTGCAACAGCCCGAGGTCGGTACCCTGAGCCTGCTAGCCGTGGAATGGGTGCGGGACTATTTTCAGCCTGCCTGGGAGCCAGCCAGTTTGCACGATCCAGTTCCGGTTGACGCAGATCTGAATCAGTTGGCTGAAGATTTCGAACGATGGACCCAGGCATATCCTGGACAGGACCTGGACCTTCTCTCCTACACCTGGCCCGAACCAGACCAATTCCCGTCTGTGGAGGTGGCTCAGTCCCTGCTGGATCAAAAAAACCGCCTGCAGGCGCGGGTCAGCCAGGAGGCATACGAAGCATTTCCTGCTGACAAGCTGGGACAGATTGTGGAAGAACAGCTTCACAACTGCCATGGAGATCGGGAGTGGCTCAAAGGGCAGGCAGCCTGGATGCTTCAACCTGATTTCGATGAGTCAACCCTTGGAGGGCTGCTACGCCAACTGGATCGGATCTGTGCCGGCTGGGAGGAGGAAAATAAAGCCCTGCTTCCCTATTCCTTTGACCTGGGTCCGTTGGATGAGGGAGAATGGGAGGATTGGCAGACAGAAAGCAGGAGGCTGTGGGAGAAATTGAACGCCGGATTGAACCTGGTGCAGAAAAAGCTGCTGAGCAAACCGTATAAGGCGTTGATGACCTGCAGGGTCAATGGGCGACTGGCGGAGAATACAGAGCTGCTTGGGCTAGTGATGCGGGCCATCGATCAGGAACTTCGACGAAAGCAGTGGCACATTGCGCTGAACAATTATCTGGCCCCGCAGGGTGTGTCTGTTTCGCCTAAGGAGGTGGAAGCCTGGCGCAGAAAGCTGGTGGTGGCTCTCACCCGCTACCGAAACATCCGACTGCTTGAGCAGGGGATGAAAACCCTGGGATTCCCCGTGGGTGATTTGGTGGCCGACACCACGGAAACCGGCTGGGCATGGCTGATCGCTGTACCTGTGTACCGTCGGCTGGTGGAGGCGAAAGATGCCTGGAATGCCTTTCTGAGCAACACAGACTTGCCGGAGCATATGCACAAAACAGCCCTGGATGCCCTGCAGGCCCTCCAGGCTGAAAACCTGGCGGCTTACGAAGCAAGGTTGGCGGCCTGGGTTGTCCTGCGCCAGCGCTGGCAGGAGGTGGGGGGCTGGGAAGCAGATCGACGTACATGGACCCGAATGCTCCCGGAAACCACTGCCCGGTACCTGGAGGAGCTGCAGCCTGTATCTGCAGTCTCCATCCTGACAGATGTATTTCACGCTCAGCTGAGAACGGTGATTGAGCAGCGGATGAAACAGTCGGAAGAAAGCCAATCGGCCATGAAGCGGCTCACCTCACTCCAGAAAGAGATTGAAGAGCAGATTGCCGAGCTGATTTCGCTGAAAACATGGGCCAGAAAACAGGAAGAAGTGAGCGATGAGCAAAAATCTGCCCTCTCTGCCTGGCGAAATGATCTGATCAACATCGGCAAAGGGTATGGGAAAAATACCGAGCGCAACATGACTTCTGCCGTGACCAATATGCAGCTGGCGAAGGGTGCCGTCCCCATTTGGATCATGCAGCAAGATACTGCGATCACCTTCTTTCCTGAGGTCGATCCGGGCGCCTTTGATCTGCTCATCGTCGATGAGGCCAGTCAGTGCGACATATCCATGCTCAACCTCATTTTCCGCAGCAAAAAATGTATCATCGTCGGCGACGAAAACCAGACTTCCGTCGCCACGCAGGCATCGCTCTTCCCGATCGATCGCACCAACCAGTTGCTGGATCAATATCTGGTGTCGCATCCGTTTAAGCAGCAGTTCAACATCAATAACCGAACAGCCAGTATCTACACGCTCAGTGGGGTGATTTATCCCCATATCGTGACGCTGAGAGAGCATTTTCGCTGCCGCCCGGAACTGATCGGGTTTTCCAACAAATATGTCTATGACGATCAGATTGTGCCCCTGCGAACGGCTACAGACCATCGGTTTGGCACCCCGCTGGAGGCCCATTACGTGGATGATGATCCCACAGACAGGCGTAGGTCACAACTGGTGAGGCAGGCGGTGCAGCTCATTGCTGATCTGATCGAAGATTATGAGCACAAGCACCTCGACGACTTGCCAACCGTGGGCATTCTCACGCTGGATGCTTCGCACGAAGAACATCGTGAACACATGATCCGTGAGCTTGCCCGGCATCCGAAGATCAAAAAATATCGTGACGAATTGAACCTCTTGGTAGGAACCTCCCGCGAATTTCAGGGGGATGAGCGGGACGTGATGATTCTCACATCCACTGCCACCCACAAATATAGCGAAGCCGGTGAGCTGCGTCCGCCCCGAGCCGTTCTGGGAGAGGAAATGATGCGCATCTACAATGTGGCGATCAGCCGTGCGAGAGATAAAGCCATTCTGCTCCACAGTTCCCATCCGGAGTCTGTGCTGAAGATGAATGAAGCCTGCTACCGTCGCCGCCTGATTGAGTATTGTGGCGGGGAAGGATTGGCTACGCCACAAGTGGAGTCCACGTCCTGCGACCTCATGCAACAGGCCAGGGTTCGATATGGGGAATGGGGAGCAGCGATGCTGCATGAATGGATGCAGGAACACCCACAAGCTGATTTCTTCGTGAACCTCCGGATAGGCCCGTATCGACTCGATCTGGCCATGGTGGAAGAGGGAAAAAAAACTGGCCTCATGCTGGACGGCCAGCAGGTGCTTACAGACGAAGCATCCTCCATCCTGCTTGAAGAGCAGCTCACTCTGGGGCGCGCCGGGTGGGAGATCAGAAGAGTGTCTGAACTGGCGTGGAGCGTGCAGAGTAGAAAAGTCAGTGGTCAGAATGGAAGAGAGGCCTAGACGAATAGCCGGAGGGGCAAGCCCGTCCGGCTGCACAGGGAGATCTGTAGGCGAACGGCCTCGCGCCTTCGCCTACATCTCAACCCCATGGCAGAGGCTCCTCTCCTGTGGGTTGGAACCTGTGGAGGCCCAGAGGTAAAGGGAATTCCATCGTTCAGCCCTCATCCCAACACAGATCCACCGGATACTCCAGCCAGCTATCGACGGGCTGGCCGGCACGATAGGCGGGAGAGAATCTCAACTGGCGTAGGCAGGGAAGCATGGCATCCCAAATCTTCGGATTGCCAAAAATCCCTACAATCCTGAACAACTGTCCCTCCTCAGAGATCTGTAGCCGAAAGATAACAGTTTCGGCGCTGTCGGCGGACTCGAAGAATGAGGCGGGAAGATTGATACAGCGCATGAGGTCGCTGTCGTTGAGGGAATGAGCGTTGATGGCCAGATCGCTGAGCACGCCGTGATAGCCCGGATCGTCTTGCTTGTCTGGATTGTATGGTTCAAGTTCCACCGTTTGCTGCTTCTCACGAAAATCAGGGTAGCGCTTGAAGATGGTGATATGAAGGCCCCTTCCCAGATTCTGGAGCTTGAAAGTCAGTTCTTGGACAATTTGCTCTATCAATTCTTTTTCATCGTCTGAGATCGGGGCGGAAAGGTAAACCTTGGTCACTTTTCCCCGAAAGCTCACGCCCAGATGGCAAACAACCGCCGGCTGGGAAATGGCATCTGCCAGTTGCTGATACACCTCTTCGAGGTTAGTAGGAAGAGAAACCTGAGGCAGGTTGAATTGGGCAGCACCCCTGGTCATGGATACGTCAATGTTGATCCAGAATCTGGTGGGCGCTCCATTTTCATTCGCCGGAATAAATCGAAGAGAATCCAGACCTGCCAGGAGTCTGGGAGGAATGTGTTCAACTCCTTCAGTAATGGCTCTGCTCCTGATTACACGCCCACGCTCTGATACAAATACTCGAATGCTCCATTCAAACAGCCCTTCCGGAATGCCCGACACGGTCTCTTCTTTCAACCAATCATTCACCTCCGAGAGATTCATTGGCACCGGTTCGGTATAAACGCTGATGAATCTGTCAGGGTCACAGATCTGCCAGCTGTTTTTGGGGTGATGCTGGCCCAAGGTGGGGAGGATGGTGAGGCAGAAAAGAGCGGAAAGGAGGATGCGCATAGTGCTTTCTGATCGATAAGAATGAGCTAATTTTTTGTAGGACAAATCTGAATCGGAATATTTATCCAAAAGCGCACGGGTTGTCCGTCCTTTAACGCAGGCTCAAACTTCAACTTCCTGAGTTGCACCCCTAATTCAGGAAGCCACGGCTGAAAACCGCTGATACCAATGATCCGCATAACACTGCCATCTTTGTCTACCAGAATTCTGAAAACAGCCGAAAGGCTGATTCCTGCTTCATGAACCAGGGTAGGATAACCGATGTTACGCAAGATCTCACTGATATTCAATGGAATCGGTTCCTGATTTACCAACAAAAATTCATGTAGCTGCGGGCAATTGGGCCAATCCAGGAAGGTGGTGGAGTCGTAGATTTCTATGGTGGATCGTAGGGAACTGTCGGGCTGAGGGTATAGGGCATTTGGGAAAAAAAACACAAGAATAATCTTCATACCCCAGGAAAATGAATTTCTTCGGATTCGTTCGACACTTGTTTCACATGTTTTCACCAAGGCTGCCATGGGGAGGGTATGAGCAACTGGTCACGAACTTTATTTGAGGGCCAATTCCAGCTTTTGGATGGCATTGCCCAACTTGTTATAGGCCACATCAATGACGGTTTCATATCTGTTGGCCAGCACGTTGTTGAGTCGTTTGCCTCCTTCTAACTCGTTATACACTTCCTGCAGGTCTCCCTGCAGGGTTTGTAGTTCCGCTTTCAGAGCTTCGAGGCCGGGCTCCGCTGGCTGGGCTCCGCCTCCTCCGCTGTTGAGGGCTCTGGTGAGGGTTGCAATTTCGGTCTGCAGATTAGCATTTTTTGTTTTCAGCTCTGTCTGTTCTTTGAGCGTCTCCAGATCTTCCATGGCCTGATTGAGAGAGTCTAGCCCGATTTTTCGTTCGCATACATCGCGGATGGTACTGATTTCTTCCATGAGGGAGTCCATTCTGCCCCTCATGTCGGAGAACTTGTCAAAAATACCGTCAGACCCATGGAGGGCATCTTCTGTGATGCTATCGCGCATCGCCGCGAATTCACGCCCAAAACTGCTGAGGTTATCCTGACTGACCAACCTCTGGCGGTCCAGTTTGCCTCCGCTTACTCCTTGAATGGCTTTATTTTCCAACAAGAATAGCTGGTTCGTTAGGTCTCCGATCGTATCCAGTGCCGCGATGACTTTGAGCAGTGTCTGATTTTGGGATTTGAGCTGTTTGTTCTCAGTAGAAAGCGTATTCAGTTCCTGGCCCGGGACGCCTTTGTTCCAGAGGAGCAAGAGGGAGAGGAGAACGCCTACCAGTACATACAATCCTACAACTTTCAGAATGGAGGCGGTTCTTTCATTTCGATTGATAACAGGTGACTGGGCCATGGCGGTAAGCAGTTCTTAAAGGGTTACAGGATGGTAATTTCGTCGTCTTCGTCGGATGGTGGTTGTTGGTAGGAAATAGTAGAATCATTCGGTAGTCCGGCCTGAGCAGGCTTGTTGTGGATATTGATATTGACACCAAAGTCCTTTTTGAAATTGAGATCTTTGGCAGGTAAGCCTCCTGCAGGATGGAGGGCAGCGGCGAGCGCATCAATGAATTGATTCACAGGCCTCACTGTATGATCTAGAATCTGATGATGCTGATAAGGCATGTCCATGAGGGCTTTGATCTGTTCCCATATCTGACCAACTCCGGCCCGGCTCATGTAGTCTTTGAAATAATTGATAGCGTTGCCTTCTTCGGATTCCATCTGGGCGTAAATGCCGTAGGCGGCCTGCTGAAACAGCAGGTGCATATTCATCGGACTGGTGAAAAGACCCTGGGAGGACACGGTAGGAAGAA
>CAZLKP010000029.1:10449-10782 GCA_964560095.1 uncultured Bacteroidia bacterium | reverse complement strand
AAAGGCCTGGCTCACGGTTGAGGCAAAAAGTCTGGCTGTATCGCTCACGGTGATGGTGGTTCCGCTATCTGTATAAATGACGCTGGAAGCACTTTTTTGGACCAGATCAGCTTTTCGGGCCAGTTTAAAGGTATGTTGAAATATTTGTTTACAGGTTGTTTCCCAGTGCTGGAGGGCTTGTCTGAGATCGGGGTTCGCGCCCATCACGGCACATGGGGGAATGTAGCTGCTATCCTTCTGAATATGTCCAGATTCGATGCTGATTTTGCCAATGATGATGGTATGCTGCTGGAATAATATTTCGGGTTTCTGGTCCTCCCTAAGTAGATTGAT
>CAZLKP010000029.1:0-10439 GCA_964560095.1 uncultured Bacteroidia bacterium | reverse complement strand
GGGCGGGTGCTCTGCCGGATCAGGGTCGCCAAACCCCTGGGGGGCAAACGGAAGCTGATGTAAACTCACCAGTAACGTGGCATTGTTGCCAAATGAGTCTAGGATTTCCCCGATCAAAAAGGTCCTTTCTTCTTCTATGCCCTGTTCGGGGGAAAGATCAATCAGATATCCTCCCGGGGTGATGGCCTGGCATCTGCCGACCTTAATCCTGAGTTTTTCATCAGATTCCGGGAGAAGATTCCAGTCCAGGCTTTGCTTGTTTGTTGCGACCATTCCAGACTCATAGGGAGCCATCAAAGCTGCTCTCCCCAGGGCAGCCGATTCCAGGGTCGCATCTGCCTGCCCCTGAAAGTGGGCCTGGCTGATCTTCATGCCGTTTTGCCAATTGATCGGGAAATGGTCCATAATCTCGGTTTTGAGGAACACTAATTAAGGGGAGTAATAGAAATGCCGTCGTCCTGGTCGTGTGACCCCGAAGATGAAGAGCCAAATTCAATCTCATCCTCCCGGAAAGTCGGATCTTCCGCCCACAGCACTCTCCGGGCAATGATCCAGTGATTGTCCCGGATATCAGGCGGAAGACTCTGATGTGGTTCTAGCCTGGCGCGGCTCCCACCGGCTTTCCAGACAAAAACCCAACCGAGCGATTGGTTCTGGTCAGTATGGGTTAAATGCCGGATGGGCTGATCCTTGTATTGCTGATTGTAATCCTGTATGAATTTCCGAAAAAAAACTTCCAGTGGCGTATTCTGCGGAATACGAACCTTGTTGATGATCCAGTTATTGCCACGCCACTGGTCTTGAAGTTTCACTTGAACCTGTAAGGCTGATCCTCCGTGGAAAGAAATGGGCCGGGGAGGACTGGCATTATATCGCCAGGCTCTGAACAACTTCTCGGGCACTTGCTCCCAGAGGTGAACCGTGCGATGGATCAGATGCGGGATCGGAAACCAAAGAAATGCCGGAAGCAGTTCTGTGCTGCCTCCAGAGGCTCCTCCCAGCCATCGATCTACCGCCCAATAGGCGGGTACCAATCCCAGAATAGCAAAACAACCTGTCGCGATGGTAAAGAAAAATTCAGGCCAGAACGACTCTTCGTCAGACCAGTCGAATATCGAAAACAGCAAATAGGCATGGAGAATTCCGAGCCCGATCATGATCCCCTGAACCGGTATGAGTAACTGGTACACGCCCTGCTCGGTCACCAGAGCTACCAGTCCCAGCAGAGCAAACCCTATCCATGTGATCAGGAGATACCAGTTGACTGCTTTCCTGGACCATCGACGGTTTTTCTTATGTACTTTATGGAGAATAAATATGATGACGAATCCCAGGATTCCCAGGATCACGACGGGCAAGATCGGAAATGCAAGGATTTTCTTCATGGGCCTGGTGATGACAAAACGGTGCTAAGTCCCAGTCTGGCTGTCCCCGGACTGTTATCCAATGAAAAATAGTGATCCTTTGGTTCAACCTCCAGCTGGAGCCGGGTTTTCATGCCTGCAGGGAGGAAAAATCGAATGTATAATGTGACCCAATGATATCCAGGCTCATGTTCCAGGTATTGATCGACATCTTCAACCGGAATGGGACCTATGTTGATGAGTAGGCTGGGGAGACCATCGTCGATGGTTTGGCCAAGGATAGAATTGCCCCCTAATCTGGCCGATCCCAGCGGTTCGGTTTCACCTTTGTATTCTACAGGAGAGGATTCTGTACGCAGGACAGTAGTGGGTAATCGGAGGAGGTTGGAGAGCAGGAGGGAATGATCGCGAAGGGATCTTAACCGATTGGCTGACCCCGGTAATACGGAGAGAAAAAAGGCTTCGCGAACGGGGTCTGGCTCAGGAGGAGGGGGCCCTACCCAGAAAACCCAGAGTTCTTTTCTGAGTTTTTCGGAGTGAAGCCCGTGCAGGAGTTCTTTCTTTTGTCTTTCCAGCCCGATGCGGATGGAGAAAAACTCCTGGTCGATGGGCAGGAAAAATCCCCTTGCAGCAGCCTCCTCACGCATGGCATCACGATGGGCCTCCGCGACCTCCTCCCTTCCTCTGAGTGCTGGCCCAGGGTCAGTTTTCTGCCGGAAAATACCATTGGGCAAGGCATCGTACAATCCTTCACGGGCAACAGATATTTCTACGCGAGACCGATATCCAAACATATCCGGAAGCTCCTCCACATCGACGATCTCGCTGGAATGAGCATCCCGGAGAAACAGGCCGGAGGGCTTCAGAAACGTCCGGTCTTCGATCAGGATTAGCTCCTCCAGCAGGCAAAGGATCATGATCTCGGCGCGAAGAGGGGCCGGGTAGTATTTGAGGAGCTGTAGGAGTTGCCGTCCAGTCATGCTCATATATGTTGATCATCTTCCTGCTCAACGCTCACCCTGACAGGCAGGAGGGAGCATTGTGAAGCCTCCAGGGTTTCTTCCAGATCCCTGGCAAACCCATCCCAGGACGACCACCTGAAGGCTTGGGAAGAGGAAAGGGGGGCTGGGATGAGTGTGATGGAAAGCACCCGTTGGAGTCCGGAATGCAGCTGTTTTCCGGGCTTGATGTCTTCTTCAATTCGGATTTCCCTGACAAAAGGTCCGGCCTCGGCTTCACACATTCGCCGTATTTGTTCTTCCGTGGTCATTTGGGTTCTACCCAGGACCAGAGACCGGAATGCATGTAATTTTTCGGTGTCAGAAAGTGGTTCCCGTCCACCTTCCGACATCTTCACCAGTTGCACCCCCTCAGGAACAAGTTCGGCCATATCCACCACGGATGCCTGGGTGTTTTTGGGAATGCGGTTGGCTTTGGCTCCTGCCGTGGACCAGTACCTCACAATGACCCGTTCACGCTGGGCTGGAGGAAATCCGATAAAAACGTCGTTGAGAGAGCCATCATGGTTGTTGAGATTTCTCAGGCGGGTTTTGAGCTGGTGTAATTCTTTCTGCAGATTCTGGACACTCTTGGTCACGCCAGATTTCCCAACGGAGGAAAACACCCTTCCCTCCTCTCTGATTTTTTGACTGACTCTGGTGAGCAGTTCGCTGGCATCGCGCTCGTCAAATCTGCTAATCCCATCCCGGCGAAGCGCGTAGGCTTTGACATTTTCCAGTTTCCTGCCTTCTTCCATGAAGTGGTAGTAGGGTTTTTCTTCATAGTGATGACTGGCATGAGAGCTGATCACTTCTTCCACCTCATGGAAATGCCCTTCAGTGGGCAAGGGAAACAGATTGATGGCCTCTGACAGCTTGAACTGCCGCTTGTTGAGGGAGCGGTTGATAACCGGAATGCAATTGGTCGCCACCGTTAGTTGGTCGAGAACATCCATGTCTGTCATCACCCGGCCTGCTTGTGGCATGATGATATCTGCCCGGATCCAGATACAGGGTTCTTCGAGCAGATCGCAGGTGGCCTGCCCAAATTGAGAAATGATTTCCTGTGGAGGGGGGCCGGAGGTGAATGGAACTTCATTGGTGTGTATTCTAACAAAGTGCCGTTTGAGTTTTTCGCGGGTTTCTCGCTCTACTCTGGTTGGCTGGTGCTGGTCTTCTGTTTGCGCCGACTCGTCCACAACCCCTTGTGCCCCCTTCAATGGCTGACCATTGTAGAGAAACACCGTGTTGGCCGTGATGGAAGAAAGCAGCCCTTTGAGTCGTTCGTCTGTGGCATCAACGTACAACGACAGGTGGGCCGGGATGTCGTGATGATCCTGTTTTTCCAGTCCTAGCCACAGGAAAAAGGAGTCACCCAGCGCAGTGGCTCTGGTGTTTGGGGTGATAAACTCCCGTTCGAGATTTGGATGAATTTTCTGGATGCTCTTGCCCAGAATGAGATACCTCAGACTGATTTCTGACACCTCAAAATCGCCTGCCGGTGTGAAATACTGTTCCCCACTGGTTTCGGTAAACAGTTTGAACTCGGTGAGCCTGTGGATTTGGGCTATTCCGGCCTGTGAAGCTGCGTGAAGCACAGCGTAGGCGGGGATCGGGCCTGCCAGGACATCCGGGCAGAGGATGGAAGCGAGCTTTTCGAGAATCTTTTCTCTGCTGTCGGCGATCTCATGGTTGAGTTTTTCAAACTCTGAGGCACTGGCCCCCAGCATCATGAATACCAGGGGATCATAGCCTTGCAGGTGATCGATCTGCTGGCCAGTCAGGCGCTGGAAGATTTCTGTTGCTACCCGCTCAAGCCGATTTTGTATATGTGAAGCGCTTTCTACCATAGTTTGTCAAACTAAACCTCATTACATCAGAGTAACTGGACTGAAGTATAGGGTTTCTTCAAAATGAAATTCTTCAAACGTACCCTTGATAGTGGCATAGAGGCTTACGACCAGTTTCTGGTTGATTCTGCCCCGAGGCGTGGTGCTGTCGACGGTCACGTTAAATTGGGTGATCTCCTCAATCCTGTGCTCATGGGCACGGATGGCATCTTCGAGGGATTGCCGGATTTCATCCTTCCAGGTATTGAGATTTGATGGAACCTCAAAGTCAACCTCCCAGATTTTGCACCCGAACATGGGGTCAAAGCGGCACTCGTGAAACCGGGTGGTGATAATGAGCCGCAGGTGCTCAATGATTGATGCTTCCACCGAGCACTTCGGAAGGAACCTGCCCCCGATGAGTTGCTGAAATGAAACTGGTATTTGGTAGTGATGCTCCTCCATGAGGACTTAGTTTAATTTTACCATGCCTCCTTTAACTTCAGTCATAGCTGAGCCATTGACCTTGGTGGTCGCTCCAGTAATTTCTGCTGTGGCCGTACCTTCTACCTTGGCTGCTACTCCTTTGACATCTACGGATGTTGTTCCCTCAAGTGTGCTGGTCAGTCCTTTGATTGTGACCTCAGATTTGGCTTGGAAATCCATATTGGTAGAGCCAAGATGATGGGTGATCTTATCCATGTTGTGGTACACCTCGTCTCCGGTGAACATAGAGATCTGATCATCGGCATTGACCTGGATCAATCTTCCTTTAGCTTTAATTTGATCAGTTCCCTCCATTTCAATCAGCTTGGATTCCATCTTGATTTTATCCTCGCCTTTGATATTGATCTCTTTGGAGGTGATGTTGATGGTGCTTTGGGAACTGATGTTGATGGCACCACCATCCATAGTCAGGACGATCTTGTTTTTCCCATCCTTGTTCAGGATGTGGATGGACTCTTTTCCGGACTCATCAATGATTTTGATTTCATTACCTGCATCCGTTTTGATGATTCCCTTGTTGAAATTGTCGTCAGAGAACAGGTGTTCGCCGGGTTTTGCGCCGCCATTATACAGGCTTCCTATGATGTAGGGCCTGTCGGCTCGTCCCATGTTAAAGCTAACCAGCACCTCGTCGTCAATTTCAGGCAGAACATACATCCCATGCCCAGCTCCGGCATGGGTCTGCATCATCCGGATCCAGGGTGTTTTCATGTCGTCAGCTGACTGCCAGAGGAATTGCACCCTTATTCTTCCCTGCTTTTCAGGATCGTTGTTTTCCACTACCCTTGCCGTTTGGGTCTCCGCGTTGATTCTTTTCACGACGGGATTGGAAGGGGGCATCATGAGGGACGCCGGGATCCCTTCGAAGCGGTTTTCGTAGTTCCCGTTGCCGTCAATCAGGTGCACTACGTGAGTCACCCGAAATTCCCCGTATTTTTCCAGACCAAAGGAGGGGTCCTCGGCTCTGTTTCCTTCAATTCCCACAACAGATCCGATGGTAAGGGCATGGTAGTCAGAACTGGCCGTTAGTCTCACCAGCCCGGATGCGTCTTGGGCGAGTGTCCGATTATTGAGGCCGGTGAACTCACGCTGTGTGTGCATCATAGGATTGACAAGATCCAGTGGAGTCTCCTGATACATGTTCTGAGATGCCTCAAATCCCGTCAATCCGTAATAGTCGAGCTCAGGTGCCTGATCGGCTCCTCCGGTCCAGACTTCGTTCGATTCCGGGTAATAGGTGGTTCTGTCGGTTTGGAGTGCTTGAGTCTGCACACTGATGTCAAAGCTTCTGATTTCGCGGGCAAGCACCAGGGTGTGGGTATCGTCTTCTGAGGGTTCTCCTATACGGAGCATTTCTCCATCGTAATACAGCCACGTGCCAAGCTCTTGGCACATCCGTGAGAGAAAATGGAAATGACTTTCTCTGTATTGGACTACGTATGGGATCGCAGGATCATGAGAGAGAGCGAGCTCGTGATCGAGCAGGTTGCTGTCATAATTCGAGAGCAGATCACCGGCCATATCACCGAAGGACATTTCCGCAAATGATCGAGTGGCAGGTTTCCCATCCAGCAAAATGGTAGGGCTTGCGCCACTGATGAGGATTTCGCTACCGGAACCGGGCACTCTCAACAAGGAAATCTGTGTCACGATCCCTGTGAAATTGAGTTGGGGGCTTTCTGTTAGAGAGGGCGATTCCAGAGACAGGGAAAACTTTCTGCCAATCAAGTCCTTTGAGTTCGCGATTATGTACTGGTCTTTGGACTCAACGACATCAATCGGGACCTGCAAATGGAACTCGTGGTGTCCAAACATTCTCTGTACCAGCCTAAGGGAATTAAATCTACGAATGTCTTCAATTCCATCTATTTGGATCGTTGCTTCAGTTTTCTTGCCCATGGTTGGAAAAGATTAGATGAAAAAATACACAGCGGGCGACATAGATATGAAAAAACTGTCTCGGAGTCCTTTCCGCCAAACCTGGAAGGAAGGATCCTCTGAGACAGTCTTCCATGAGTGAATCAGATTCCTGATCAGGATGGCCAGTTGTTTTCGTGCTCTGCACCACCCAGGACAATCTTTTTCGCAGAGATCGTGAGGCTTTCTGTCATACCTGTGGAGCCGGACGAGCCAAATTCTTCGCTGTATCCCACAAGGTAGGCATCTTCAAACTCGAGGACCTTCATTTCTGCTTCTTCGTTGGTTTTGAAGAATGTGACAGAGCCGCTTTTCCGAACATAGGAAGATACCATCCATTCGAAAAACGTTGTGTCTTCAGAGGATTCGACTGTGAGAAACAGGCGACCTCCACGGACATCAGAGGCAGGCTTTCCAAACTGATCGGTGTCACGCTCAAGTTCGTACACACATTCCAGAACGCGGTAGTCGTTACCGTCAATAGACAGGTTCGCTTTAAAAGACATGGTCAGATGCTTAAAGGGTAGAAAAAATGTGGATGAGAAATCATTGCATTATTCTTCTTCAATGCTGGTGTTCCAGTTGTATTGATCGATACCATCTCCTTTGGTTCCATCCATTTTGATGGCAAAGGATTTTGCTGGGAAATAAGGCTCCATGACGACGTGTACCAGGATGCGGTCTGGCTGACCGTTTTCAACATCTGGCTCGAACTTTTTGACTTCGAAGTTCTTGATCAGGCGGCCATTCCCTTTGATGCTATTCAAAAATTTAACGATTTGGGTGCGGTAGTCCTGTAGCATTTTGGTGGTGGCATTTTCGAACGCCGCCCGGTTGAGGAAGTCGGAAATCACTTTTCCGACCCAATCGAATACCATGACTACGCTATAGGTTTTCAGCCCAACATCATCACCGTTAAACAGGGTCCGGGCCGAATACGCCATTACGCCTCCATATTCCTGAACCATGGGCACCAGGCCGCGCTGGTCGAGCTGGCCAATATGGTCCATTTGCAGCTTGAATCGTGAGCCTTTCACACCTGTGAGCGTTCCATGTTGCTTGCCGGCAGCCGGTTGAGACAAGGGCTTATCAGGATTGTACACCAGGCCTGCGAGGGCGGCAGAAGGAGGTACGGCAACCCCCTCTTCTTCTCCGATTTCTGACAAAGCTTCGCGTCCCACGAGCCAGTTGCATGCCATCACAACATTGGTTTTGTCCAGGTCAGGAAATCCGTCTTCATCGAAGAGGTCAATCACAGATTCATGATCGGGCAGATCCTGAAAATCCGTGAAGAGCATGCATTTGTTGTTCGAGGCCATCTTAGCCCATTCACGGAGCATGTCATTGGAGCCAAGGAAACCGGGAACAACCATCAGCGAGTAATTGTCAGATTTGCTGAGCCTGTTGTAGGCCCATTCCAGCTCATTTCTTACAGATTTGGCAAACTCTTCTTCTTCTTCCAACTGATCGGTGCTGGCATTGAGGAAGGTGATATTCTTGATTTTGTCCTGCTCGCTGTTTTTGAAAAACAACGCTACAGAACGATAGGCCTGCTCCAGCTTCTTGGTGTCTTCGAGCGCTGTTTTCAGGTTCCTGTTGAGGAGTTTTTCGGCCTCCTCAGCCTTCTCCTGCGCTTTGGCCAGCGCACCCTCAATGTCATCAGCTCCAGAAAGTAGCTCTTTCCACTGAATAAGGCGATCCTTGAGGGCTGTTCTACGGTCGGCTTTATCATCGTCGCCCAGGAAGATATTTCGAAGGGCTTTATTGGAAGGATCCATGGCCTTCGCTCCATCAACCGTCGCTTTGACCATGTTAAACCGTCCATATTTCACAAGGCCTTCCAGAGGCTCTTTGAATCTTTCTTCTGGCGAACGGGCTTGTTGTTCCTGTGACATAGTTTCTTTTTGTTGGGTAATTGGTTGGAAACACAATACCGGCGGACTCAAGCTCCGGTCTCCTCTAGTTCAGCGATCATCTGGTCAATAACGTCCATGTATGAAGCCTTGGCATCAGCATCTGCCATCATTTTCGGCAGGGTCTTCACTGATTTCAGACGTTTGATAAAGTCCGCATACATTTCCAGCTTCTGACTCAGGGCACTGAGCAGTTCACTCTGCTGAATCATGCCGTCCCGCCCGAAATCCTTCATAGATGTAAACTCGAAGGTTTCGTCTACCGGAGCCCCATCCTCGTCTTCGAGTGTTGCCTCTTTGGCGGGTTTGTAGTGCTCAAAAACATCAGACAATGATTTACACTCATATTGGAATTCCGGCTCGGAGGAAGGCTCATCTGTCAGTTGCTGGATATACAGGGTACGGTTGTTGGGAATTTCCGGAACCCCCTGGACATGCTGTTGTTCAATCAACCAGGCTCCCGGCCAGTTGACGTCCAAATGTGATGTGTGCTTTTTACCCATGAATGAGGTCGTTTATGGATGATTAGTCTTGATTAAAGTAAACAATAATTCTATGATCTGAAAGATCAGTTCAGCAGCCAAGCATTGTCTGTCAATCACTTGACGGCTCAATATTCCAGCTCAGCTGGTCATTTTTCACTGCTGCGCGAAGGGTGTGACCTTCGGACAATTGCCCGGAGAGAATCATTTCAGAAATGGGAGTGCCCAGTTGTTTCCGGATCATTCCTTTGAGGGGTCTGGCGCCAAATTCCGGCGTAAACCCATTCATTGCGACAACATTACGGGCCTCCGGGCTGATTACCAGATCTATGCCCTGTCGCTTGAGGCGCCGGACCAGTTTGTGAGCATGAATGTCGAAAATCAACGCTACCGTGCTTTCCGAAATTGGCGCAAATGGTATGATGTGATCCACCCTCGCCAGAAACTCAGGCCGAAAATATCCGGCCATCTTTTCCCGCAATTCTCCTTCGTCGGGAATGTCGCCTTCCTGAAATTCTTGGATGATATAATCAGCGCCAATATTGGAGGTGTACAAAATGATGGCGTTGGTGAAATCCCCTTCCTTGCCAAGTTTGTCCTTGGCTTTGCCTTCGTCAAGCACTTTCAGAAATACGTCAAATACTTCCTTGCTGGCTTTTTCAATCTCGTCAAATAGGACAACTGAATAGGGGCGTTTCCTGATTTCATTGATTAATGGCCCGCCTTCTTCATACCCGACATACCCGGGAGATGCTCCCAGAAGTGCAGACGTGGAATGCCCTTCTTTGAATTCCGACATATCGAATCGGATCATGGCTTCCTCATCGTTGAACAGGAACTGAGCAAGAGATTTTGCGAGCTCTGTTTTGCCGGTTCCGGTGGGTCCCAGGAAAAAAAAGGAACCAACCGGCCTTCCTTCCTCTTTCAGGGTGCGTGCCAGCCGCACAGAATTGGACACGACCTCCAGGGCATGGTCCTGTCCCACAACCCGCTGCTTCAGATGGGATTCCATGTGCTGGAGACGCTCCCGTTCCTCGGTTTGAATGTTGCCGATAGGGATGCCAGTGGACGACGCCACGATCGCACTGACGTGATGGGGAGTTACTTCGCCAACCTCAATGTCTGCGAGCTTTTTCATTTCCGCCAGGCCTTCCTGCAGATAGGCAAGTCTGGTCTCGACCTCGCGTACAACCTCTTCCCGGTCTTGCCTTTGCGCGAGCAAAATCGGGCTCAGGCGGAGTTCCATCTGGCTTTCAAACCAATCCAGTTCGGATAATGTATCCACGGGATCAGCACCTTTGAGAGACTCCATCAGGTCGGTCAGTTCAGCCTCGACTGACTCAAGCGTGGAGAGGGACCCTTCCTGCATGAGCCGGATAGCCGCCATGGTTCGATCCATCAGATCTACGGCTGTATCCGGCAGGGAACG
>CAZLKP010000028.1:14175-20980 GCA_964560095.1 uncultured Bacteroidia bacterium | reverse complement strand
TTGCTTTTACCGACTGCCAGCACCTGCCCACTGATGCTGTTTCGATCCGGAATGGGGGCCGGCATCAAGTTGATCACTCCACCCAGCCCATCGGATCCGTATTGAAGCGACGCTGGGCCTTTGACCACTTCGACCCTTGAAACAGAAAAGGCGTCCACTTCCAGGCCATGATCTGCTCCCCACTGCTGTCCTTGCTGCTGAATGCCCCTGTCATTCACCACAACCCGATTGAAGGACAGGCCCCGGATCACCGGCTTGGCAATCCCAACCCCCGTGTTGATGGCATCCAGCCCTGGAAGTCGGCTGAGTGCCTGAGAAAAATTACCCCGAATGTTCCGGGCCAGATCCGCTTCATCCAGGTGATCTGTGGCCAGCAAATCCTCCTGCTTGGCATGCTCGTCCACGATGAGAATTTCGTCCAGCGTGGTTGAATTGGGAACGAGACGAAGGAGCAATTCCCTTTGCTGATCATTCCGGAGAAAAATCTGAACCGTATCGGGTTCATAACCGCTCTGCGTTGCGATCAGGCGGTAAGTTCCTGCAGGGAGTCCTCCAAATTCAAACTGCCCTTCGTTTCCGCTGATGCAGCCCAAAGAGTCTGGAAGCAACCAAAGCGTCGCAGCCGGCAGCGCCTGGCTACGTTCATCCAGCACCCTACCATATATCCTCCCTCCCTCCTGCCCAAAGGCGGTAGCCCAGGTGGTCAGGCCAAGCAAAACAGGAAGCACCATTTTGAGGATCCCGACAGGCAGGTTGTCAGTGCCTGATCTGTGGATACTCCTTGTATTCCAGGATTTTCTCACCCAGAAATCGCCCCCTTCGACTGCTTTCATGAATTAAATGTCCGACAAGTGAGTTATTTTTGCAACTTTGTTGCATAAATGACGGTTACTCTTTTAAAAGGTTTTCAAATATGCTGTTTTTAACGACATACAAACACTGGGCATTGTTTCTTATTGTGGGAATGAGTAGTTCCATCTGGAGCAGTTGCAAACGGGAAGTTGACATTCAAGCACCAGAGACGGAGGTCATCCGGTTTGATCCTGCGCCAAAAGAAGGGATCATCTGTGGAGATAAGGCCTCCGATGTGTTCCTGCTTCGAACAGGGCAGACGCTGGATTTTGATCTGATATTCCGAGACAACGAAGCCCTCTCCCAGTACAAAATCGATATTCACAGCAATTTTGACTGTCACGGCCATGCCCGCACGGCCACAGAGGACTGGTCTGTGCTGGAAGTTGTTGATTTATCAGGAACAGAACAATCCATTTCCCGGAGTCTGAAAGTGCCGGAGAATGCCACCGCTGGGGCGTATCATTTTCAGATTCAAGCGATTGATGCTGCTGGCAATGAAGATCCTTTGGCCAATTACTACGACATACAGGTAGTCAATACGGTTGATTCGGTGGCCCCACAGCTCGATGTAACGGAACCTTCGGTTACCAATCTCTCACTTCTCGGAGGGGAAGATATCCGATTTATCGGCAGTGTAATGGATAATTATTCGCTCGGTGAAGGCGGAAACGGACGGCTGTTGCTCACCTATCAGCGCAGCAACGGCGGCAATCTCTTTGAAGCCCAAGAAATCATCTGGCCGGAATCCCAGGGTGATCGTGCAACGTTCGATTTTACCTACGCCATCCCTACCACATTTGTGACCGATAGCTATGAGTTTGTGCTCTCGGCCTACGATGGGGTGAATAACGAGAGTAATCGTATACGATTCGTTGTCGAAATTGAGAACTAAAACAGCTCCACCTGTTTTTGAAGCCGGAAGCTCATCCGATGATGCTCGGAGGGGCCATGCTCGCCGATGGCCGCCCGATGGGCTTTGGTCGGATATCCCTTGTTACGCTGCCAGGCGTAGTGAGGAAATTCCTCGTGGAGCGCATCCATCATCTCATCGCGGTAGGTCTTGGCGAGAATGGAAGCCGCTGCGATATTGAGAAAGCGTCCGTCGCCTTTGATCTGGCAGAGATGAGGAATGTTGGGGTAGGGACGAAAGCGGTTCCCGTCAATATTGAGGTGGACAGGCAGGGGTGTGAGGTTGGAAATTGCCTGATGCATAGCCTCGTAGGTAGCGTTGAGGATATTGATTTCGTCTATTCTTTGCGGGCCGATGATCCCGATAGTCCAGGCAAGTGCCTGTTGCTCTACGACAGGTCGTAGTGCCATCCGTTGCTCGTGGTTGAGCTTTTTTGAATCGTTCAGGCCGGGAATATCGGCCTTTTCCGGCAGGATTACCGCTGCGGCAACGACCGGGCCAGCCAGGCAGCCTCGACCTGCCTCATCCACACCAGCTTCATACAGATGGCTGGAAGCTCGTAGCAATAGCGTCATAGCGTCGTGTCCTCTTCGAACGCAGACAAATCAAACTCTTCCATCAGAGAGTCTTCGTTCAGCAGCATATTGTCGAGGGCTTCCACTTCGCGGTTCATGATTGTATCGACCTCCTCCAGTGCATGAAGCTCCTGCCAAAGCACACCGGCATCGGGCACGGCAGCAGGATGAGTGAGGTCCACTCTCCAGAATTCTCCATCCTTTTTCAGGGCGAGCGTATCGTCGCCATAGCCTTTCAGGGTGTAAGCCACCAGAGCTTCATCGCCTTCCATTGTCACCTTCCCGACCTCAAACTCCCCGGCAAATCGTTCCGCGGACTCGGTCAAGACCAATAATTCAAGATCTTCCAGGCGATCACGGCTGGCTTCGGTCACAAATTCACCCGCAGTCACAAAATCTCCCGTAAGCCGGGCAGACAAATAGCTGTGAGCGGCTTCAGAAACAGGCGCTTGATCCTCTACGCAGGCGCTGTTGGCCAGAGCAATCACAAACAGGAATACAGGGAATCGTCTCATCGCAAGGAGGGTTAATTGAGAATCAACACAAGGCGGCCCATGGGCGTGATATTATAGAGTTGCACTACTTCTTCGTTGTACATCCGGATGCATCCGTGAGAAGCCGGTTGTCCAATCAACCCTTCTTCAGGTGTACCGTGAATGTAAATATATCGGTTGTAGGAATCCACATTCCCGCCCTGATTGAACCCGGCTTCCAGGCCTTCCAGCCAGAGCACACGGGTGGTCACGTGATCTTCTTCTACATCTGTGGGATCGGTGTAAATGGGGGCAATAGTTCCGGTGAAAATTCTGGATTTCAGGATTCCTCCTACTGGCACATCGTTTCCGTGCTTTTCTTTGACCCGGTGGAGCCCAGTCGGGGTTTGGTTGGAACCACTTTGGTTCCCGGCTCCGAGGGAAGCTCCCGAAATGTCGTATTCTCTGACGACCGAATCTCCAATCAAATGATACATGCACTGCTCGCTCAGTGATACCACCAGGATTTCCCTCGCCTCAACTTCAATCCGCTTTCCCTCCAGGTATTGATCCACCTTTTCTCGCCAGTCCATTTGCGATTGTGCAAAGACAACCACAGACAGGCCGATCAGGAGGCCGGTGAGCACAATTTTCCACTCCGACATAGGCTTCGTTATCATCAAACAGGGATACAAACAGCCTGTTTGAAGCTAAAATACAGAATTAATCTGCCTAACCCACTCTCCCGACCATTTTCATTGGCTTGAAGACATAATCACCGTGTGGTGCATCTGCCAGTTCTTCGGTGAGGTCCTGCCCGGCCCAGTGAAGATAATGAATGCCGTTTCGCCAGTGGCGGCTGCCGGTCACTTCATAAATGATGCCCTTGTAGGCCACCCAGATCTCCTCCCTGTCTTGCCCGTTGCGGAGGGCCAGCTGGGATCGGCTATAGACAGGTAAATCCTGCTCAGACACGCTCATGGGCAACACAGGCTTCAGCAATTTGAACGGCGTTGGTTGCAGCACCTTTGCGCAGGTTGTCGGCTACGATCCAGAGGTTGAGGCCGTTATCGACGGACTCGTCACGTCTGATTCTGCCCACAAAAACCTCATCGTGCTCATGGGCATCCAGCAGGGTTGGGTATTCCAGATTGGCCGGATTGTCTTTGAGGATGATGCCGGGGGATTCTGCCAGTAGCTTTTTCACCTGGTCCAGCTCAAAGGGGTTCTCAAACTCAATATTAACCGATTCGGAATGGCCACCGATGACAGGCACACGAACGGCAGTGGCAGTGACCCGCATGGCCGGATCACCCAGGATTTTGCGGGTTTCGTGCACGAGCTTCATTTCCTCCTTGGTGTAATCATTCTCAAGGAAAATATCGCAGTGTGGCAGCACATTGAGATCAATTTTTTGAGGATACACCGCCTGATGTTCTGCTCCGTTTCTTTCTCCAAACAACTGATCAATGGCTGCTTTTCCGGTTCCGGTCACGCTTTGGTAGGTCGAAATAACCAGACGTTTGATGCCATAGGTTATGTGGAGCGGCGCCAGCGCCACCACCATTTGTATGGTCGAGCAGTTGGGATTGGCGATGAGACGGGCACTCCCGATGCTGCCGAGATTCACTTCAGGCACGATGAGGGGTACGGCGGGATCCATTCGCCAGGCGGAGGAATTATCGATGACCAGGGAGCCCGCTTCCACAAATTTTGGGGCAAACTCTTTTGAAGTGGAACCTCCGGCTGAAAATAATGCGATATCCGGTTTGGCAGCAATGCCTGCTTCCATGGAAACCACTTTGTATGGCTTTCCACGAAAAGTCACTTCTTTTCCTACCGACCGGGCAGAAGCCACCGGCAGGAGGTTAATCATGGGAAGGGAGCTTCCTTCCAGTTTTTTCAGCATTTCGGTTCCGACGAGCCCGGTGGCTCCAACGACAGCGATGTTCATGATCCAGGGATGTCAAATGGTTTCGAAGATCCTCCTTTACCGGTGGCTGGCAAACTTACAGAGAAAAGCGAAGGGGGGATTCACGGGAGGTAGGAATATGTAGGAAAAACGATAGGGGAAGGCAGATCCCAGATGCTTGGCTTTTTTCCCTATTCCCTTCTGATTCTACATTTTCTCTCTCCTTCACACCTCCACTTCCACCTGCCCTTTGAGCAAATCCTCCATGGTCTCGCGTTCACGGATCAGGTGTACCTGGCCATCCAGTAGCATGACCTCGGCCGGCCGGACGCGGGAGTTGTAGTTGCTGGCCATGGAGTAGCCATAAGCCCCGGCATTTTTTAGACAAAGAATATCGCCTTCCCGCACCTCATCCATGGAGCGATCCCAGCCGAAAGTATCTGTCTCACAAATGTAGCCCACCACGGTGTAGATCCGCTTGGTTCCACCGGGATTGGATACATTTAGAATCTCGTGGTGGCCGTCATACATCATCGGGCGAATGAAGTGATTTAGCCCCGAATCCACGCCTACAAATACCGTCGAAGGAGTGGGCTTGATCACATTCGCCCGCATGAAAAAGTAGCCGGCTTCTGATACCATGTATTTGCCAGGCTCAAACCAGATTTCTACTTCCTTCCCATAGTCGCTAACAAAACTGTCATAGACTTCTTTGAGACGATGACCCACTTCGACCATATCCGTGCTCACATCTCCATCTTTGTAGGGCACTTTGAAGCCTGACCCGAAATCGATGAATACCAGATCGTCGAATTCTCTGGCCAGATCAAACATGATCTCCGCACTTTGTACATAAGACCTTGCGTCCAGAATGTCGGAGCCCGTGTGTACGTGGAGCCCGATGACGTTGAGCTTGTTGGCGGCGATGATGCGCTCCACATGGCGGCGCTGATAAATAGAAATACCAAATTTGGAATCGATATGTCCTACAGAGATTTTGGTATTCCCACCGGCAAAAATGTGGGGGTTAAAGCGAATACAAATGGGCACTGAATCGCCATAATGATGCCCGAATTGTTCCAGAATGGAGATGTTATCAATATTGATCACCAGGCCAAGTTCAACTGCCCGGCGAATTTCCTCAAATGACACGCAGTTGGGCGTAAAAATGATCTCCGACGGCTCAAACCCTGCCCTGAGGCCGATTTGGGCTTCTGCTAGGGATACGGTATCCAGGCCGGCGCCCAACTTTTTGAAATACTTCAGGATGCTCAGGTTCGACAGAGCCTTGACGGGATATTTGATCTTGTGGGGCAGAGCTGAAAATGCCGAGGTCATGTGCTCGTACTGCTGGCGAATCTTGTCGGTGTCATAGACATACAAGGGCGTACCAAACTGCTCACAAATGTCCAGGACCGACAGGCCCTGGAGGCGATACTGGCCGCCTTCTATGCTCAGCTGCGACGACGATTGAACCTGAGTATCCATGATGAAAAATCTGTGTGATTGGACGGATAAAGGGAATAAAAAAACCAGACAGGAATTCCTGTCTGGCATTCAAAGTTATGACAGGATGCACGGAGCTACACCTTCTGTTTCTTGTCAGAAGGAAGGTAGCGTTTCATCCAGGTATGTTTCATAGCGACTTCCCAGTTGGAAAGGTCATCTGTATTGTTCATCGAATGGTCAAATACGAGGCTGTCTGCGCAGAGGGCTCCCGATTCAACCAGTTGGCTGATTTTTTGGAAATGGACCATCTCAATGTCGCCCTGTTCATTTCGGTAAAACACTTCTCCACCATCTGCCCGGCCGAGCCCGCGTTGTTCCAGAATCGCTGTGACACCACGTCGGAGACTGTCGATGGAACAGCCAGAAGGACGGTCTTCATCGTCTTTGGCCTGAATCACGACAAAGCGATCATGAAGGAGTCGGATAAGGCCACCAACTGGAGTACCATGAGATTTCCATTGGGCCTGGAACGCCTCAAAGTCCTGTTCCAGCCGCTGGGCGATTTCAGGACCTACAGGTTGGAGGAGGGAAAAAATCCAGGTAAATTGCTGCATAACAGATGTCTTTGCGG
>CAZLKP010000028.1:4041-14165 GCA_964560095.1 uncultured Bacteroidia bacterium | reverse complement strand
CCGCACCCTTCCGTAAAGCGATTGCCTTGCAAAGGAAGAATCTGAGGGTCGGGCAGTTGATCCACAATTCGTCTGGTGAGGTTAGTCCAGCATTGCGCCTGATCGAGGATGATTCCATCGCTACTCACCACCACTGCCCCTTGGGTGGCGATCAATTCGCGGTCGGGATTGCTGACCAGGTCTACCTCCCAGTTGATGTCGCATTCTCGGGCAATATCCAGAATAAATCCCCGAAGTCGTCCGCTATTGGAAATTGGTTTATCCAGATACCACAAGGTGTCCCCAACTCGGAGTCTGGATAGTTCTTCGGCAATGAGCCGGATAGCGGGGAAGGTTTCTTCCACCCGCCGATAGGTGCCGTGGATGCTGGCAATGTCCCGGTATGTGCCATCGCGGCAGGACATGACCAGTCCATTGGCGAGGCCGCTTTCTACGGTGATGAGCAGATTGTATCCGTCAATGGCCACTGCTTTCCCTTCGAGTTGCCGGGCAGGAATATGATTGACAGGACGATGAAACATGGCCTCATCACTGCAGGCAGCCCGCCGAATGGCCTGGCGCTGCCGGGCTGTGAGCTTGTAGCGGTCCCCGACAATTTTGAGCCCGGCTTTTTCTGCATAACCGCGGGTCCAGAGCCATGAGAGGTCATCTACTGCGTCATTCAGAATTTTCCAGTTGTTGGTGGCAAACAGTTTGGTATCCTGAGAATGCTGACCGCGATGCTTTTGACTGGAGGACATAGAGGAGAATCTGGTTCGAAGTTACAAATAAGATTCCCACTCATAAATGCGGATACTGATCCGATGGAAAGAAAGAGGAGATCCAATCATGATATCAATATCTTCCATCATGGACTGATTGAGTTGTTTCCACTTGTCATAGGCAAACCGCCCCTCAAAAGCGTTTGGCTTCTGTTCCAGGTGGATCTTTTTGAGTGTCTCCCTTGACACGATCAATTCCCAGTCCCGATATCCATACACATTGATCTCTGTGAAGTCGTAGCTCTGTGACAGCTCCTGAATGTCCCACCAGGCTGGCTCCATTTCTACCTCAGGAGGTCCCTCGGCGGTGAGGTACCAGGAAATTTTCAGGGAAAGGGCCATGAAACAGACAGGTTGACAGGGTTCGTGAAATCCAGAGGAAAGGTAGTAGTTCTTTTTTGGGAGAGCCAACGACGTCTTCGGAAAGCAGGGTGGCCGCGAGATTGCAGGTCAGAGAATACCTAAGGGCGCAAGATGATGGTCTTGACAGAAAATGATAAATTTACTTTGAATATGGACTTCTACTACCGACTTTCGCATGAACCTATTACGAATTACCATTGTTGCAGGGATATTGCTGACAGCGTTTGCCCTGTCTTCCTGCGCCCCTCAGGAACCTACGGATCTCACCGAGGCAGCCATCATTCCTCTCCCGGCGAGCATGACAGCTACAGGAGGCACCTTTGTCTTATCAGAATCGACTGAGATTTTCCTGGCCAGCGAAGATCAGGACCTTCAGAAGGTGGGAGCCTACCTACAGGATTTACTCGCTCCGGCCACGGGATTTGAACTTCCTGTCCAAAAGGAGACCGGAAATTCCGGGATCATTCTGGAGCTTGATGATCAACTGGCTGCAGAAGCCTATTCTCTGAAGATTGAGGATGACCAAATTCTGATCCGGGGTGGATCAGCTGCAGGTGTGTTTTATGGGGCTCAAACGTTGCGGCAGCTCATGCCGGATGCCATTGAGTCTGCATCTGTACAGCCTGGTCCCTGGACTGTTGCCACAGGCAGCATCTCAGATCAACCCGCCTATGAATACAGGGGGGCGATGCTGGATGTTTCCCGCCACTTTTTTGGTGTGGAGGATGTCAAGCGCTACATCGACTTTTTGGCCGCCTACAAAATGAATTATTTTCATCTGCATCTCACGGATGATCAGGGCTGGAGAATTGAAATCAAATCCTGGCCACGCCTCACCGAGCATGGTGGCTCTACCGAAGTCGGTGGAGGAAAAGGCGGGTTCTTCACCCAGGATCAGTATCAGGACATCGTGCAGTATGCCGCTGATCGCTTTATCACCGTTGTACCCGAAATCGACATGCCCGGTCACACCAACGCAGCTCTCGCCTCCTACCCATCGCTGAACTGCGACGGCAAGGAGCGCGACCTCTACACCGGTATTGAAGTAGGTTTCAGTACGCTGTGTGTGGATAAGGAAATTACCTACCAGTTCGTGGATGATGTCATGCGCGAACTGGCTGCCATCACACCTGGTCCCTATATTCACGTGGGTGGGGACGAATCTCACTCTACTGAAAAAGAAGATTACCTGACATTTATCAATCGGGCAAAGGAAATCGTCGAGTCCCACAGCAAGACCATGGTCGGCTGGGATGAGACCGCCCAGGCCGATCTGGCCGTAGGCTCTGTGGTGCAGCTTTGGGCCAATCCAGACTTTGCCACCCTGGCCATTGACAAAGGAGCCCGGCTGATCATGTCCCCTGCTGACAGGGCATATATGGATATGCAATACGATTCTACCTCACGCATTGGTCTGCACTGGGCCGCCTATATCGAGGTGCCCGATGGCTACAAGTGGGATCCGGCTGAGGTGATTGAGGGAATTGAGAAACAACATATTATCGGGATCGAAGCCCCCCTCTGGACCGAGACGGTCGAAAACATGAACGATATCGAATATCTTGTTTTTCCCCGTCTGCCCGGATATGCCGAAATCGCCTGGACTGCTCGCGAAAAGCGGACCTGGGATGAATACAAATACCGACTCGCGGACCATGCCTCCAGAATGGAAGCCATGGATATCGGGTATTATAAAGAGCCGGTTGTCCCATGGCCCGCAGATAGTGCCTTTGCGGAATAGCCGGATGTAAGAAATCTGCATAAAATGCCTCCCCGATCATCCAATGACGGGGAGGCATATTCGTTCTGTCTGTGTAAACAATTTCAGAAAACAAACGATAATGAAACCACGCTTGCCCATTGTTTTTCCGTTGATCCTGTCTGCCCTGTTTTGTCTCCCGATGGCTGCCTCTGCACAGTCAATGAAAGAAAAAGTGCGCAGCGCTGTCGATCAGTCGCTAGGAGAACATCTCAAAGAAGTATTCCCCACCAACAACTGTGAGGCCAATGATTCCGGCCATAACTACGCCGGTGATTTCACCATAGATCGATCTGGCGAAGTGGAAGGAACCCTCCGGCTATGGGGCCGGGCGAAGGTGACCTTTAGCAACCGCCGAACCGGTGGAGATACGATTGTCGATTACTACGCCGAGTGCAAAAAAAGAGGGGGGGTGGTGATTGTCACCAAGTTGCGTTGGAGAAGAGGGCCCTGCATGAGGTATGAAAATCTGGTGGGCTCTTGATTAGTTTTCTCTAGCCAATCCCGACAGGGTTTGTCTGGCTTCGGCCAGCTTCCGGAGCAGCTTGATAGAGGTTCGTTTGCGCGCCTGATTGTCGATCATTCCCGGAACAGACATGTTGATTTTGTCTGTTTCGGGAATACTCTTCATAAATGTCCGAAATCGATCCCGGACAAGCTGGGTTGTCTCTCGCTGCACCGGTTTGCTGCTCGTGGAGAGGGCTTCCATCAGCTCCAAAAAGTCGCCCTGATAAAAGGGATAATGCCAGAAAAACACTTCTCCGGGAAGGTCTTCTGACAGTTGCTGTATGCGTGTGAGCTGTTCTTCGGATTGTTGTTGGCTGGATTCCGCCTCCTCTTCCAAGATCCCTTCGCAAAGGGTATGCATAGACTGAGCAGCAAGATATTCCTGCCAGGCAGATTCAATCATTTGGAGGGTAGGGAGCGCTTTTTGAAAGGATAACCAGCTATACATACAGTGAGATGTTTAAATGAGATAATTGAAATTAATGAAAAAATATTACAACACTTGTTTTGTACGAAAAAATGTAAAAAACATCTATTGAATGGCCTGTTCGTGCTCCTGAGCGGTTTGGTGATCTTGTGTTTGATCATTCTGCCATCACTTCTACCCCAAATCTTTCCGGGCATTCCTGAGAGCAGATTCTTTCTGCAAAATGTAAGAAAGCACAGCAAAATCAGATCCCTTTGAATTTTACAGTCAGACAGAATGATCGGTAAGCTGAACTTGATTAATTTCAGTTCACCGTTAATTTAGCGCCAATGCTAAAAACCATATATCGAATGAAATCCAACTGTAAGTGGGAACATCCCTATGAATACGGCAAAGGTTACGAGAAAAAAGTAGCCTATTTCAGCATGGAGTTTGGTATCGACCATGCCCTGAAAATCTACTCTGGTGGCCTCGGGTACCTGGCGGGATCGCACATGCGAAGTGCCTACGAGCTGAAGCAAAACATGATCGGTATCGGTATGTTGTGGAAGTTCGGATACTATGATCAGATCCGTGATGACAAGAGTCACATGCGTCCGCTTTTCCGAGAACGCTACTATGCTTTTTTGGAGCCGACCGATCTTATTTTTCCAGTGGTCGTCAACGGTCACACCGTAAAGGTTCAGGCATACTACCTGGCGCCTGAGGTGTTTGGTACTGTGCCGATGTATTTCCTCACTACCGATATTGAGGAGCTCAACGACTACCTGGCCTGTACCATTACCCATCGCCTGTATGAGTCTAATGAGCCCGGCAGAATTGCCCAGAGCATCATTCTGGGCCAGGGTGGTGCCAAATTGGTGGAGGCCCTCGGTGGCGCAGATGTGTATCACATGAACGAAGCTCACGCGCTGCCAATGGCCTTTCACCTCCACGAGCAGGAGAATGACATCAAAAAGGTAAAAGAAAAGCTCGTTTTTACCACACACACACCTGAAAAAGCAGGGAATGAGGAGCACAACATTCATCTGCTCCATAAAATGGGCTTTTTTGGCAACCTTGATCTCAATACGGTCAGGAAAATCACCAATACTGAAGGGGATACATTTGGCTATACCCCTGCTTCCCTGGTGCTGTCCAAAGCCGCCAATGGGGTGTCTCAGCTTCACGCCAAAGTTTCCAACGACATGTGGAAATGGGTGAAAGGCGCCCCCAAAATCATCGGAATCACCAACGCTCAGAACCAGAAGTACTGGCAGGATTCAGAACTGAAAGAAGCGCTGGATAATGACGACAATGAGACCTTGAAGGCCAGAAAGCGGGAGTTAAAACAGCAGCTCTTTGATATTGTCTCCGATCAGACCGGGAAGATCTTCGACCCGGAGGTCCTGACTATCGTCTGGGCTCGTCGCTTTGCTGCTTACAAGCGGGCCGATTTGATTTTCCGAAACCTGCCTCGCTTTTACGAGCAGCTGAATCGCGGCAAATACCCGCTTCAGATCATCTGGGCAGGAAAACCCTATCCTGAAGATCAGGACGCCATTGACACCTTCAACCGGATCTACGAACTTACCCGTCTCAGCCATCATGCCACCATCGTGACCGGCTACGAGATGAACCTCTCCAAAGCGCTCAAGGAGGGCTCAGACGTGTGGCTCAACAATCCCCGCAGGCCAAGAGAAGCCTCAGGGACATCCGGTATGACAGCCGCCATGAACGGCTCGGTCAACTTCTCGGTCAACGATGGCTGGATTCCCGAATGGGCTAAGCATGGCCACAACGCCTTTGTTATCCCAGAGGCAGATATGACCCAACCCATTCAGGTACAGGATGATCACGATTACCATCACCTGATGCGCATTCTTACCACAGAAATCATCCCGACCTACTACGAGCAGCCGGAGGAGTGGTGGAAGATCGTCAAGACGTCGATGAAGGAAATCACGCCCATGTTTGACTCTGGTCGTCAGGCGGATGAGTATTACAAAAAGTTGTTCTGATCATATCCAAAACATGA
Source organism: uncultured Bacteroidia bacterium (assembly GCA_964560095.1). Lineage (GTDB taxonomy): Bacteria > Bacteroidota > Bacteroidia > J057 > J057 > JANQTF01. The sequence continues at coordinate 8,331 of CAZLKP010000028.1, read as the reverse complement.
ATCATAAACACCCGGGAGCAGTAAGTTTCCGGGTGCTTTCCTTTCTGAGCTGGCAAAGCTGAATCCGAGTGAATTTTCCCCATTTACTTACCCTAAAAAATCCAGTGTAAACGATAAAATGGATAAACAGGGATACCTTTGCGGAGTTTCTGATGGTAGAATAACTTCAGTTTGTTTCTATGGAATCTCTGCTTAGGCTGCGGGTGCTTGTGTTGATGCTTTCCGGATGCTGGTCCTGTGCTATGCAGGAGAATCAGCCCGCTGAGGTAGCCTTGGCTTCCGAAGAGCAGCCTCACGGGTTTTTCATTCAGAAAACCTCCTCCGGCTTCGACCTGGACCTCATCCGCTTTTACCTTGATGAGCCTGACACCCTTCACTATGAGTTTCGGACAGACCCCGACTCCGGCCAGATTGCCTGGCCGGCCCGCCGCATTGTGACCCTCTCGGCCACCCATGTCGGCATGGTCATCATGGCCGATGCCCGGAATGCGATTGTGGGGGTCGATCAGAAGTCCTATGCCTATGATTCCACCATCCGAAGACGGATGGATGCAGGAAAGATCCTGGAAGTAGGGGAGAGCGGGCAGCTCGACCTGGAAGCGGTCATGACATTAACCCCTGATCTGGTGATTGTTTCAGGCTTCCCGGAGGGATTGAGCCGGAATGTTGCCCGGCTTCAGGAACTTGGAATTCCCCTTCTGCCCATTGCCGAATGGCAGGAAGCACATCCCCTCGCCCGCGCAGATTGGGCCCTGGTGCTAGCTGCGGTCCTCGGAAAGTACGATCACGTTCGTGCTCGTCTTGATTCGGTGAGAGACACTTATCACAGGTTAACCAAACTCCTTTCTCCTCCTCTGAATCGACCGCTCGTGCTAACAGGATCTCCCTTCCAGGGCATCTGGTTTGTCCCTGCGGGGCAGAGTTTTCTCGCCACGCTGATCCGGGATGCAGGAGGGCAAACCGCCTGGGAGCATGAGCCGGGATCTGCGAGTATCGGGCATGATCCGGAAGTTGTTTACCCCATTGGATTGCAGGCCGATATTTGGTTGAATCCCGGTGCTTTTCGTAGCCAGGAAGAACTGATGGGAGCGTTTCCCCGGTACGAGGCTTTTCCTGCCGTTCAGGAGGGGCAGGTGTACAACTATGACCGGCTCGCCCGGCAGGATGGTGCGAATGCTTATTGGGAGCAGGCTGCCATCCGGCCGGAGCTGGTTTTGAAGGATTTGATCAGTATTTTTCATCCCGAATTGACTGGTGATACGACCAAAACCTTCTACCGCCGCCTGTCACCATGAAGAAACAAACGGGTATCTGGATTCTGCTAATGATCGGCTTTCTGCTGTTGCTGGCGGCATCCGTGATGTTGGGATCTGTACCGATATCTTTGGAAGAGTGGCGGCAGATCCTCACGGGAGCAGATAGTGGGATCAAAGGAGCGATTGTTACGGAATTACGTGTCCCACGATCCCTGGCCGGGGTTGCTGCCGGGGCGGGTCTGGGGGTGGCTGGTCTCCTCATGCAGACCATGTTTCGCAATCCACTGGCCGGTCCGGGAATTCTTGGCATCACCTCCGGCGCGGGCCTTGGGGTAGCTGCTGTCATGCTTAGCGGAGCTGGTGCTGCGACGATCACGGCGTTGAGAAGTCTGGAGGTAGGCACCTCCTGGATCTTGCTAATATCAGCATCTTTGGGAGCGGGATTGGTGATGGTGCTGATCCTGATGCTTTCCTGGCGAATCAAAGACCCGGTGGTCCTGCTCATTGTGGGAGTCATGGTGGGGCAACTGACCCTGGCTCTGGTTTCCGTGTGGCAGTATGTGAGTCAACCTGAGGAAATCCGCGAATACCTGCTATGGAGCTTCGGTAGTTTTTCGGGGGTCACTCCGTTTCAGGCCAATCTCCTCATTGTGGTTGTTTTCATCTGTGGTACCATGGCTTGGGCCATGTCCAAAACCTGGAATCTGTTGCTTCTGGGAGAAACAGATGCGCGTTCTCTGGGATTGTCTGTCAATCGGTCGAGGATCTGGCTGATTACGCTGACGAGCATCATGACAGGTGCTATCACGGCGTTTTGCGGTCCTATCGGGTTTATTGGGGTGGCTGTTCCTCACCTGGCCCGTGGGATCACCGGAAGTTCTACCCACCAGACGTTGTTGCCGGTGACCGTTATGGGTGGTGCCGGTCTGATGTTGCTATGCGATATTCTGGCGAGGTTGCCAGGATCCGCCGGCAGCATTCCACTCAATGCTGTGACCATTCTGATCGGAGCCCCTGTGGTGATCGGGGTACTTCTGAGAAGAGCTCGCTATCGCGGCATGTGGTAGTTATTGTTGGAACCGGAGCCTGACATAATTGATGGATTTGCCCATTTCCAGAAACTTCTTCTCGTAGGTAGTGAGAATTTTCGCATCCGAAGACACCTCATCGGTCTTGTGCAAATCAAAGGTAAGCACCTCCAGCTGAATATCCGGGTGCTTTACAAAGATCTCTAGACCGTAGTGGAAGAGTTCGAGGTTGTCGGTTTTGTAGTGAATGACACCATCCGGCTTCAGGACTTGTCTGTACTTGGCCAGAAAGGTCTCATTCATCATCCGGTGTTTGACCTGTTTTTTCTTCGGAAATGGATCAGGGAAGGTGATCCAGATGTCATTGACCTCTCCCTGACCAAAATACTGATCGATTTCCAGGAGATTGATACAAAGGAAGGCGACGTTGCTGAGGTTCATCTCGGCTGCTTCGCGTGCGGCCACCCACATACGATCAGCCTTGAGATCTAGGCCCATGACCTGAATCTCAGGATGACGCCTGGCCAGCTCCAGGCTGAATTCCGCTTTTCCACAACCTAGCTCAAGAATCAGTTTGCCTGAGGCATCCAGCTTCTCCCGCCACTTACCGGGCCATTGATGGTCCCGGTTATAGGTGCGGTCCAGTTCGTGATACTGGGTTTTCTTCATCATTTTGCGGCGGGACATAGGCAGAAATATCTGTCAGGTAATTCGGGCCGCAAATCTACAGAAAATCGTGAAGGGTAGATTCCCTTCTGCGTTCTACAGGGGAATGGTCTTCTGGAGGCGGAAGGTCTGAACAGCTTCCATTTCCTGGTTGAGGATCTTCATGACATAATCTCCCGGAGGAAGATACTGCACGGATACAGACATACTTGTGGATGACAGTCCAATTTGGCGAATCAGTCTCCGGTCGTGACTGTTGTATACTTCTACCACCATTCCCACTTGCGGGCCTGTCATACTCACTTTCAGGATCTTGTGTGTGGCAACAGGTGTCACAGTCAGTTGATAGCCTTCCAGCATATCATCTACCGCTGTGGCCAGTAGAATATCCTGAGAGATTACAGTGTCTTGTTTGGTAGCGGTTGCTGTCGTTTCCTGATGTTGAGGAAGAGCGGTACTGCACATCATGCTCAAAATCCCCATGACAAATAAGCGTTTCATATCACTTGAATTAGGGGAGTAAAACTTATGGAATAACGCTATCTATGATGCCATTTCTCCTCACAGTAAAAATGACTCCTGGTAGCCCAATCACTGATTTTTTACAAAAAAGCGGGTGTCAACACAGAGGATCACCGAGTCCGACACAGAGATCTCAGGCTCATTGGCTCATCTGCCTATGCAGACGGGTTTTCCCACTGCTCTCTGTGAATTCCTCTATACAGCTCTGTGGGGAAATGTTCATGAAGCTACCCTTTTGAGAGCGTCTCCTCATCAGAGAATCCGAATGTTCACCCTCGATTTCAATCCCCCATCATTTCTATTCCCCAAAACAATGCTTCTTCTTCCGAACCTTAAATTCGGATACCATCAAAACAAAAAAACCCTCCCGCCCATAGGATAATGGGCGGGAGGGGCTAACAAAACGGACGATTGTTATCGGATCAGGGCTGTGCCCTGTCGATGATCACCATCTCAGATAATTCGTCGAGGTCGGTGCCTACGCGCACAAAATACAGGCCTTCATCCATCCGACCCATGCTGACGCGGATTTCGCGGTCTCCTTCGGGGTAGGTTGATTCAGAGTTGAAGACGACTTCTCCCCAGGCATCCCGCACCTCTACGGTGACATCTGATTCGATGTAGATGTGAAGCGGAAAAGACACTACCTCCGGCTCAGTTGTTCCCTGGCCAAAATAGCTCAGAGTGAACACCCATTCCTCTGGATCAGAGGGGTGAGGCATGGTGAGTGAAGATGTAGCAGAAAGAGGGAGAGTCAGCCCGATCAGCACAAAGAGGGACAAGGACCGGATCAATAGGGTCAGCTGCGACATAGGAAT
>CAZLKP010000028.1:0-4031 GCA_964560095.1 uncultured Bacteroidia bacterium | reverse complement strand
GTTTCTTATTGTGGGGCAGAAATTACATGATTTTTTTGGCACAAACAATGCCACTTTCTGTCGACGGGGAGGTATAGATGCAAATCCGTGATGGGTCATGGGCCAGAGATAAACTTTTGGCAGTCGCTGCTGATCCACAAGGGTTTTATGCCAATGCCCTTACACAGAGGTTGGAATTTGACATTTCAGGTGACAACTTTGCTGATGTTTTTTTGAACCTAAAAATTTCATATGCCTTATCTATTCACCTCAGAATCGGTGTCTGAAGGACATCCGGATAAAGTTGCAGATCAGATTTCCGATGCCGTTGTGGATGCCATTCTTGCCCAGGATCCCCAAAGTCGCATTGCCTGCGAAACCATGGTGACAACAGGTCTCGTTGTTTTGGCCGGAGAAATTTCTACCAAAGCTGTTGTAGACTTTCAGGAAGTAGCCAGAGATGCCATTCGCGAAATTGGTTACCATTCAGACGAATATATGTTCAGCGCAGCTTCCTGCTGCGTGCTGAATGCCCTGCATGAGCAATCGCCTGATATTGCTCAAGGGGTTGATCGTGGGTCTGAAGAAGAGCAGGGAGCCGGCGACCAGGGAATGATGTTTGGATACGCCACCAAAGAAACTCCTGAATATATGCCAATGGCACTGGCCTATTCTCACCGTTTGGTACATGAGCTGGCCCGCATTCGCAAGCATGAACCTGAATTGATGTCTTATCTCCGACCCGATGCCAAGTCGCAGGTCACCATTGAATACGATGATAATCACCAACCCATCCGGGTGCATACCATCGTCGTTTCCACCCAACACGATGAGTTTGTGAAGGCTCATAGCGATTCCCAGGCTGATAAGGCAGCTGCCGAGAAGCAGATGCTCGAAAAAATCCGGAAGGATGTCACCAATATTGTTGTGCCCCGTGTGATCCCCAAAGAACTCCTTATAAATACTACTTATCACATCAATCCGACCGGGAAATTTGTGATTGGCGGGCCTCACGGCGATGCCGGACTCACCGGAAGGAAAATCATCGTGGATACCTACGGTGGAAAAGGTGCCCACGGTGGCGGTGCATTCTCTGGAAAAGACTGCTCCAAAGTGGATCGCTCGGCGGCCTATGCCTCCCGGCATCTCGCCAAAAATCTCGTGGCCTCAGGGGTATGTGATGAAGCACTTGTGCAGCTGGCCTACGCCATTGGAGTGGTAGAACCTGTTTCGCTCAGTGTTAATACTTACGGAACATCCCATATCGACCTCGCTGACAGCAATATTGCAGCCAGAATCAAGGAGAAGATTTCCTTTACTCCTGCCGCAATTGAGTCCCGCCTCGGACTTCGCAATCCCATCTTCAGACCTTCAGCTGCCTACGGCCACATGGGACGGGAATTCTATGAAGCAGAAGTCGAAACAGTGAATATTCGCCAGGAAAGTGCCGGAAACCGGGTGACAACCTCCCGGGAATCCGTTATGAAAAAAGTGCCTTTCTTTACCTGGGAACGTCTCGATCTGGTCCCTGCTATCAAGGAACTCTTTGGGCTGAACTAATGCTGTAACTTTCTGATTTTGTCCGTTATCTTGAACAGGAATCTGGAACAAGTGGCTTCCTGCTTTTATTGATCCTCATAAACTTGAAGGAAAAACCCACATGAATCTGCTTATTCGTACTCCAAAAAACGTACTTCTTGTTGCGATTTTCTTTTCAGCCCTGTCCTGGAGCTGTGGAAATGAAGAAAGCTCTTCCGAACAGCAGAAAGACATACTCCCCGATTCTGTGAATACAGATGGCATGGCCAATGTTGATCCCCGCTTTCTGATTCAGTCTCAGGGCCTGTCTTTTGTGAATCTTGGGCAACCCCTCAATGAGTTGGACACCATCGTGCCCGATCTCGGCATCCTGCAGGACACCCTTGTTTATGACCAGGACTATGTGCTGGCTACCCGTACCCTGACTCTTGATGACGGGGTCGTGGTCGTGGAAGGAGAATATATTGACGAAAATAAGGTGAATAATGGTATTATCGCCTCCTCCTCTGTGAACAGAGTCAGGATTGAATCGCCGCGCTTTCAAACGCGTAATGGCCTCTCGGTAGGGATGTCGGTTCGCGATCTGAAGCAGATGTTTCCGGAGGAAGAGTTCTACATCAACCCGATCATCGGATATGATGCACTCGATATTTCTGGAGTCTTTAACACGCACATCCACTACCTGGTAAGTGACCCCGGCAACGAACTGGCGCGCAGCAAACAAGAAGGGATGAGCCTGGATGATCTTCCGGCCGAAGCGCCTTTTTTTGCAATCGTCCTAATGAGGTGAGAATTTTTTGCCAAAAAAGATGGCTTTTTCTGTAAATATTAGCATATTGGGGTAGGAATAGATACTTTTTGTGGCAAAATCTTCCAAAACCAAAACCCAATACGTCTGCCAGCATTGTGGGAGTACCTACATCAAATGGCAGGGACAATGCAGTGCCTGCGGTGAATGGGGCTCTCTGGTAGAAGAAATTGCTCGTCCGGTAAGCGTGAGCAAGGGTGGGGTAGGAGGCCTCGTGAGGAAGTCTGTGCCCCTCAAAATGCAGGACATTGAATCCACTGCAGAATCCCGTCTGCCCACGCCCGACGATCAACTCAACCGGGTTTTGGGCGAAAATGGCATTGTGATCGGTTCGGTGGTGCTGCTCGCTGGGGAGCCTGGTATCGGAAAATCTACCGTCCTGCTTCAGTTGGCAGCCAGCCTCAAGCAGCGCGTGCTGTATGTAAGCGGAGAAGAATCGCAGCACCAGATCCGTATGCGGGCCCAAAGGCTGGAAGCTGACAATGCCCATTTGTATATCGCTGCCGAAACCAATATGGAGCAGGTGGAGGAGTTTGTCAAAGAACTCAAGCCCGACCTGCTGGTGATTGATTCGATCCAGACTCTCCAGACAGACGACCTGGAATCTGCACCGGGCTCCGTGGCCCAGGTACGGGAATGTGCGACGCGACTGGTCAGGATTGCAAAAAATCCAGAGGCACCCGTGCCTGTCTTTTTGATTGGCCACATCAATAAAGAAGGCAATCTCGCTGGCCCCAAGGTGTTGGAGCACATCGTCGATGCCGTTCTGGTCTTCAGTGGCGAGCATCACTCCAACTTTCGGATTCTTCGGTCTGTCAAAAACCGATTTGGAGCCAACGAACTTGGCCTTTATGAAATGACAGCCAAAGGCCTTCGGCAGGTCAGCAATCCATCAGAAATCTTTCTCTCTCCCGACGGGGATGAACCCATGAGCGGGATCGCCATAGCGGCGACCATGGAAGGGCAGCGGCCCCTGCTGGTGGAAATTCAGGCGCTGGTTTCGGGCATGGCCTATGGTACTGCCCAGCGGTCTTCGACCGGGTTTGATTTACGACGATTGCACATGCTACTGGCTGTTCTGGAAAAACGCTGTGGGTTTAAAATGGCCCAGAAAGATGTGTTTACCAACGTGACAGGGGGCTTGCATCTCACTGATCCGGCTGTGGACCTCGCCCTCATTTGTGCATGTATTTCTTCCTTGCACGACCTCTCGATTTCCAGGAAAACGGTGTTTGCGGCCGAGGTGGGGCTTTCAGGTGAAATCCGTCCGGTTGGGCGGCTGGAACCCAGACTCATGGAGTCAGCCAGGCTAGGATTCGAACAAATGTTTGTTGCCCAAAGTCAGGCGAAAGCCTTGCAGCAGGCATTTCCCTCGCTCAATGTGAGAGGCGTTTCACGCCTTGACGAGGTGTTTCGGGCGGTTTTTGGTGAAGAATAGCAGAAAATTTTCCAAATTACCCGATCATGAAGCCATCACATCTGATTATTTGGTTTGCGATTCTTTGTGGCGTGATGTTTTCGGGCTGTACCCCGCCTCATGTCGGCACTGATTGTTTGTATCCTATTCGCGACGGCCGCTCATATGGGTACATGGGCCCGACCGGCAATGTGGTTATTGCTCCCCAGTATGCCTACACGATGCCTTTCTCTGAAGGGCGCGGTGCCTTTAATGTAGGTGGTACACCCAGTGGGCGTGATATGCCGG
>CAZLKP010000027.1:7677-21454 GCA_964560095.1 uncultured Bacteroidia bacterium | reverse complement strand
AAATGGGTCATTGACCGCCGCCTGAACCTGATGATCGACGAGGGGATTGAATTTGTGTGCAATGTGGACATCGGCAAAGATATTTCCGGAGAAGACCTGAAAGCCGAATACGATGCGATTGTGGTTTGTGCAGGGGCAGCAGCACCCCGGGAACTGGGTATTCCAGGACAGGAACTGAATGGCGTACACTTCGCCATGGAATATCTTACCCAACAAAACCGGGTGCTGGCAGGTACCTGGAACCCCGAACTGCCCCCTATTTCTGCTAAAGACAAACACGTGCTCGTGATTGGTGGAGGCGATACCGGCTCAGACTGTATCGGTACTGCCAACAGACAGGGAGCCAAAAGCGTGACCCAGATCACATGGGGACCCGAGCCTGGTCTGGAGCGTAGCGAAGACAATCCCTGGCCTGAGTGGCCCATGACCCTTCAGACATCGTCTTCACACGAAGAAGGCTGTGAAAGAGAATGGTCGATTCTGACACGAGCCTTCACAGGCGACGCCACCGGGCAACTCACAGGCCTGGAGGTGATGGATATCGAATGGGCACCCAAAAGGGTAAGCTACCAGGAACTTTCCGAGACGTCTCGAACGGTTGCCTGCGATCTGGCATTAGTTGCCGTAGGATTCAAAGGAGCAGAAGAAGGGGGCATGTGGGACCAGCTTGGACTCACCCTAGATCGCAAAGGAAGGTTGCAGGGACGACGGTTTCATACCAATGTGCCGGGTATTTTCACCGCGGGAGACGTTCACCGCGGTCAGTCACTGGTGGTGTGGGCCCAGGCGGAAGGCAGGGACGCAGCCAGAGCCTGTGATGAGTGGGTGAGGGAGAAAAATTAGTTGAGAGTTGAAAGTCGAAGGTTTGTTTATTTGACAACCGACCAGTTCTCATTCAATTCTCAGCTTATTGGAGAGCTCGTTGGTATCGTCGGGGAGGGCTTCGATGCCTTTTTCCTTGAGAAGGTCTGCACAGCCGTTGATGGCTTTGACGATGCCATCGGCATAGTGATGTGCCTTGATGGCCTGGATAAGATCTTCCACGATATGATTCCATTCTTCCTGATCGACCAGTTTGGAGATGCCTTTGTCTGCTTTGACGATCACCTGGTGCTCAAATTTCGCCACAAAGATCATGATGCCAGTCCGCTGGCGAGTCTTGAACACCTCTTCGTTGAGAAACCACTGATCGGCGCGGATAAAGGCATTTTTGATTAAGGCTGGACGCCCCACGACCCTTCGGCGCCAGGCAGGTGAAAACCGGTCAATGAGCCAGAAAAGAAGGGCGCCCCCGAGGAGAATGAGCGTGATCAGCACAGGATCGTGAATGCCCCAGTTGGGAACAGAAAGATCCCAGACTAGAAAGCCCGCCAAAGCCAGCGACATCCCCAAAAATGCGCTCTTGGGCGCTGTTTCGGGATATTCACCTGCCTGCTCTACAAATACCGGCACAATTTCTCCGGAGGTGCCTACCTCGGAGCTTTTGACCGCATCTTCTATTTTTTTGAGATCTTCTTTGGAAAACCAACTCGACTCAGCCATAGGTCACTGTATTTGTTCGAAGCTAAGGATCATTTAGCAGATGATCAAAAGATGCGAAAGTCCTCCCAAAGGTTGGAAGGACTTGCATAAATGGAAGGTTAGGGAAATGCGATAGCGTTGCCTATGGCTGGCTCACCTGGGCTGTGGCGGTGTTACCGGCCGGGAGAATTTCATATTTTTTGATGTACTCGACGGTATCACCGTCGGGAGAAACAGCGGCGAGTTTCATGTCGAAGTGGCCGGGCAGCGGATAGCGATAGGTAATCGACTCCTCCATGGGTTTTTCCACACCATTGCCAAAGTTGATGGTATAGGTGTAATCTGGCTGATAGTTTTCGATCCGGTACACGAGGCGTTCACGTACCTGCCGACGACCGGAAATATCAACAGAAAACCACACAGCTTCTTTTTCAATAACAATAGGTTCGAGTTCTTCTGTGGGAGCCTGTTGCTGCCGAATGGTTTCCAGAGATGGCTCCCAATCAAGCCATTCAGAATTATCCGCTTTTGTGATGCCTTCCCCGGCATTATTACTGGTGAACTGTGCTTCCGAAGCGACCTGAACTCCGGTGCCGGATCCATCCCAAAGCCAGACACCGCCACCAACGATAAGGGCTACGGGCAATAGCATCAATATCCGTTTTCTGCGTTGTCTTCTTTCGAGGGTCTCGATTTTGGATAGGTACTCCTCAAAGCGTGGTTGATCCGAACTGGATTGTCTCATATCAGGAAGGGTTGTCTCATATCACCAGAAGCAACTTACGCTTAATCCGGTTGAGCTCGGCGAATTCTTCCCGATTTGCCAGATTCCTTACATGTATGGTTCAGGCATTTGTGGCAACCGATCCAAAAAAACCAGATCCGCGGTCTTTCCCATCTGAAAAATGGTTGGCAAGAGAGTAATTAGTTCCAGATTCAAAATATTCACTCAGTCGCTCCTTTGCCCCATTTGGCCCACCAAAGATCGCTAGCCAGCATCCTGAGAATCACAGCAATGGCCAGAAAAGTAGTGCCGGATTTGGGCTTCATCACCAGAATACTGGAATCCATGTTGGCATTAAGGATCAGGACGGCCACGAGAAATACATCCAGCATGCTCCATCGATCGAGGTATTTCAGGGCATGGCCCCAACGATCTGGCATCCGCCTGGGGACCAAAATTCGTCCCGCAGTTTCAACATATTTCCACACCGGAAACAGGATCGCAAACAACAGAATGATGCTCCCCATGATCCATTCTCCCTCATCAAAAAACATCCTGACTGAGTCGATGAGGCGCACTTCATCAAAGGTCAGAACCAGCCCCAAAACCTGCTTTTTCGTGGCCATGATTGGGTAGAGCAGTCCCAGCACAAAGCAAAAGGCAGACCCGGAGAGAAAGGCTGTCGTAAGAATTTTATTCTGCTTCTCCGTCATCAGTTTTCACTTTGACTTCGACATTCATCGCATCAAGAAGTTCACGCAGGGCTCTGGCCGTTTCGTCCCCAGCTTTTCCAGCTTCTTTGACCAGGTTGTCTATGTCTTCCTCCATGTCGTTGTCCACATAAAAGCGGATTTGTTCCTTCAGATCCTGAATATCCTCATCTTCTTTGAGGGCCTGAATCAGTTCGGAGGCTCCGTTGTTGGCTTTGGCCATGTTGTAGGTCAGGGCGTATTTGGCCAGTTTCAGCTCTTCTCCGATGGTAAATTCGTCTTCAAATTTATCGTACCACTCCCCCTTGAATTTCATGAATTTTTCATTCTTCCGCATCCAGACTTCGTCACTGTAGCTATCGTGATTGTCTCGAACATCATTCACAAATTCACGGTATTGCTCCAGGTAGGCTTCTTTGGATTGCGGGGCACAGCCACTGAACGCGAGAGTCATTGTCTGCAGGAGCAAAAAGAAAGTTGGGGGGTGAGGAAAAGAAAATCGCATAAGGGTATTGAATTCTGCTATAAATATAGGACAAAGAAAAGGGAGCAAAGTTGTAACAAACAAACCAAAAAAAGGATGCCCGAACCATTGAGTGGTCCGGGCATGGGTGCTTGTGGAAAACAGATGTTACTTGTTTCTCAACAGGCGTGGTTATAGGTTTTTGACGTTGACCACTTTGCTGTTGCCATTGACAGTCACGGTGATCAGGTGATCGCAAGTACCATTTCCAAAGTCAATGGTTACATCGGGCTTCCCTCCGCGTTTGATCAAGGTCACGCCTTCGACGGGAATGCCTACTCCCTGACGGATGCACTTGCGCTTCCAGACCAAGGTGCTGAGGACATTAGAAGCATAGGTGTTTCCGTTTTTGCGCACGCCATTTGCATCGCCATCGACACGCCATTCGTCCATTGCTGGGTGAGTGCCGCGCACCCAGGTTGAGGTTCTGGTGTAGTCGCGGGTAGCGAAGGTGCCGTCAGGCCAGGTGATTTTGCCGCCGACCAGTTTTTTCTCCAGGGAAATGTTGGACTGGAAATTGGGCGACACATTCGTGATGGTGCGTGTCCCCTCAATGGCCAGGCTATCGACCATGTAGTTTTGGAGTGTGATCGACAAGGTTGCCCCCGGGATCCAGAGCCGCTTGGTGTAATCGACGAAGATGGCTCCGGAGCGGAATTTCCCGTCGGGACCGAGGCAGCCAGTGCCGAAGTCGATCAGAATGGTTTTGGCTACGGTATCACGGGTGACCTGCACACAAGGGCCGCCGGTGAGGAGTTCTTCTTGTCCCCAGGTGCGGGTGGTGAGGGATCTTCGGCCTCCATGGCCTCGACTGCTATATCGTCGATATCGTCGTAGGTGGCTTCTGAGACGGCTTCTGTTACGGCGAGTTCAATCTCGTCTTCTGCGATCTGGTTATCAACATCTTCGGGCTGACAGGCCGTGAAGGTAAGGGCCAGGAGCGTGAACAGGGCGAGGGTGAGCCGATACTGGGTGAAAAAAGTGATGGACTTCATGACTTGGTGAAATTTCTTAGGTGAAAAAGTGTGAACGTTTGTTGTAATCGTCTCGAGCTCGATTCTGGTACTTAGAGTCATGTAGTCCTTCAGCGTTTAATGAAACAGGGAAAAAAAGTGGAAAAAATGCACGACTTCTCTGGGAGCTGTTCTGCTTTTCGTTATTTCTTTATCCTAACGATGTGGGCAATTCATTCACCATTAACACATTGCGCATAACATGATTCGTCTATCTGGCCCGATACTACCCGAACTGAGATCCGGGAATATGACTACGATGCTCAAAACCGGCTAGCAAACGTACGGTATGAGCAGGATGGGGAACTGATTGAAGAAACCTGGACCTACAGAAGGTGATTACTTCTGTGTCTCCCTTGGCGGTGTCACCATGATATGCGCCCGGTGGGTGCCGGGATTCATGATCCAGGGCCCACCAGGCACGGTGGGCTTGGCTGGTAGGCCGGTGGATTCGGAAGTCGCCCAGGGAATGTAAACGACTGATCGGAGAAAGACTCCTCCCAATTCCCCGGTGGCAGGATTCATGGTGACTTCTGATCCTTCCAGAAGCGTCATATTGCTGGGGTGATCAGGCATGAACAGGCTTCCGTCTTTTGCTTCCTGCTCACGGATCTCAAAGATTTCATCAGGTGTTTTCCCTTCTGCACGTAGTTCTCGGCCCCGCATCATGAAGAGATGCATGTCCTTGTGGTAGGCCACGACCTGAAAACCGTCCCGGTTCGGATCATCTGCCACACAAACCATGTTGTTGTCTCCTTCCCGCAGCATCACAAATTCGCCGGATCCATCATAGCCATACACGGTTGCAGCTTCCCGAAGCTGCTCTGGGGCTGCTTGTACCGCCATGGCGATTTGGTCGTCGGGCGTTTGAGAGAGGAGGCAAAAGGGGAAAGAAGTAAGGAGATATAGCGGAAGGAGCATCTGATTCATGTGACTGGAGATTTGGGTGTACAACAAAAAGATACGAAACATTTCCAGGAAGCAGCAAATCATTCCCTCCCGATCGGGGAGGCTCGGGGCGAAAATAAATGACAGGATGGCAGGTTTGCCTGGTTGTTACCACCATTGTGAATCACTAATTCCTCTGAGGCCTTCATCTTTTTGACCAACTGATTTCCAAGATGGCCAAAGCATTGAGCCTATGGGAAAAGGAAAAGCCCTCAATTTGTTATCATTACTCAATGAAGCCTCAAAATCACTTTCCCCTAATCTCAAACCCAAAGCCAAGACCAATCCGTTGAATGAACGGGGAATTTCGGTCATCCGATTTACGAACGAATAGGTGGAAAATGATCTCGCAGCGGTTTGGGAAAAAATCCGGGTGCGATTGAAGATCCCTCACCCTGGCCCTCTCCCCGTGGGAGAAGGCCAGAGTGAGGGCAGCGTCGCGTCCTGAGAGGAAATAACACTCCCTGGGTCACCAAATAATAAATCGCCGAACATGCCTCCGCATGTTTCTTGAGGCTGTCTCGACTTATGAGTCAGCCTCGTTTTTTTCCCCCAGATAAACGGAGGCCAGCTGCTTTATTCACGGTGAAAATATTTTGGATGGAAAAACCAAACGAATACCTATTCAACGTTTTATGCTGAAATCGTGGATTTTATATTAGTATCAATTACATTACTGTTCGAAATCCAGTAAACTATGAGAAAGCGGAAAGCTCAGATCCTGGTTGAGGCTTTGTCTGACAAAGAAAAACCGGAATTCCTGCGATGGCTGGAGTTTGAACTACATGGGAGGCAATCCACAACCCTGGATTTGGCAAGAGGGCTTATCAGGGAGGATCTTATTTCAGAAATTTGGCCCCATATCTATCCGGATCGGACTTTCCCTACTCAGCCATACAATGACTCGGGATTGCGGCGCATGGAAGCCCAGGTGTCCACACACATTGAGATGTTTCTCACTTTGCAGTATCTCAAAGAAGATACGCATCTGATGGAGTGGAAGCTGCTGCAAGTGTTAAACCGAAAACACGCTGACAAACTGTTTGTGCACCGGTACAACCGCACAATCAGGCAAATGGAACAACACGAATTACTGGACGAATCCTATTACCAGCTTCGGTATCGACTAGAACGAGAGTGGAGATACCATTTGCTAAAAAAAGGTAAGCGCAAAAAACAACGGGAAAATCTTGTTCAGCTCAACCAGCACCTGGAAGCTTGGTGGCTCCACGAAAAAATGAGAGCCGAGTTGATTAACATCAGTCAGCCTGGCGACGCGGGAACTGAGGGCATTCTCGTCAAAGAAATTCTGGACATTCTGGCTCAGGATGACACCTTCGACCATCTCCCACTTCTGAATATCTATGCCGACCTGTATCGCATGCTCCGCTCGGATGATCTGTCGCTGGCCCCGGTAATTCAGCAATGGCTGGAGAACCATTATCACCTGCTGCAACCCGACATCGTGCAGGACATTTTTAATTTTCTCCATAATTACTATGTGAGGAGCTTTAACCGAACCAATATTCTGGCTTATCTGGAGTCGCTCTGGGATCTTGATCAATGGGGAATTAAGACCCAGGCTATCCTGCAGGATGGCTTGCTGCCACCCGCTCTTTATCGCAACCTGCTTGAGACCGGCCTCAGGCTTGGAGAGACTGAGCAGGTCTGGGAATATTTGATTTCTCTCAAATCCATGCTCCCGAAAGCTACGCGCGAGGAAGAGTTTCGATTCAACCTGGGTGGATATTATGCCAAAACCGGCGACTACCCAATGGCCATGCGAACCCTCGGGCAAAAATTTTCTCACCCCCACAAAGAAATCAATGCCCGTCTGAAACTGCTGCGAATGCGCTATGAGCAGGGAGAACGGGAAGACCTGGAGTATGAACTGCGAGCCCTCCGTGAGTTTTGCAGACGGCGGGAAGAAATCAATCCTGATTTCAAACGAAATGCCATCAATGACATCAAAGCTTTTCAGGCGCTGATCAAGGTATTTGATTCTCAGTCAGCACTGAAATTGGACACAAAACTCACGAAAATGATACCTCTCGGCTCCAAAAAATGGATTCTTGAGCAGCTCGGCGCATTTGGATAAACGCCAGGACACACGTGGAGAGAGCAAGCAGTCGTCTTCCCCTATTTCTTCACAAGGCCCAGATATTTTTTCGGGGTAAAGCCATATTTCTTTTTGAATGCCGCGATAAAATGGCTCGGATTGCTGTAGCCAACCTCCGCCGCTGCTTCATTGACCAGGTAATTACCCGTGTCCAGCATTCTGCGCGCCTGATCCATCCGGTGATCGGTCAGGTATTTATAAACCGTATTCCCATAGATGTTTTTGAAGCCCACCTTGAGCTGATATTCGTTGAGCCCAACAAGCCGGGACAGCTCCTTGATGCCCGGCGGGTCAATCATATTAGAAATGAGTAAGCGCTTAGCTTCCCGGATTTTCTCCACATTGGCTTCATCATGGAGGAAGGGACATTTCTCTTGGTCAGATTCGGATTCTCCACGGGCGAAGTACAAGCTGAGGACTTCCATCACCTTGGCCCGGTAAAAGAGATTTCGGGTATCTCCGGGAGGCTCTACCAGAAAAAGTGGCCCGATCACCATGGCCAGAGAAGAGCTGATTGGGGCTTCGGCATAGAGCTTTTGATTAATATTGTCGTTGTTGAGAAAGGCCAGCTCGCCCTCTTCATCCAGAAACCACTCGTGCAGCTGCTTCACCGAAACCATCATAGCCAGTAGGCGCGTACCAGTTGCCAGAGTTACTTCATGCGGGATGCTGGCTTCGGGATTGTACAGCATATAGGATTGGTTCGCCCCCAGATTTTTCCGGTATCGCCCGCCCAAAAAAATCAACTCGGCAGACCCGTCGAGACAGAAATAAAACTGGATCATTCGCGGATTCAATTCCGCAAACAGACTCACCGCTTCGGTTTCCAGATTTTCTATTGGCACCAATCCCGCAGACTCGCCGCAATCGGGTATTTCAATTTTTCCGATTGGGGTATTTTCTGGATATATCCCTACTTTTCCGGACGTCCTTATCATCAAATAGTTAATAAAATCGTTGATTGAAGGCCAAAAATGGCTTTTTTTTGAATAAATACGAAGGCAAAGAATTCTATACTTATTTTTCTTTTCAGGGCATTGAAGAGCAAAATTACAGAATACTTTTGAGCCTCATTGGAGCCTGATTACGATGAAACAACTATTCGCTGTGCTTTTCTGTTTGATTTTACCACGCATAGCCTTTGCCGGGCGGTCGGTATCTACCGTACCCGGTTATTAGCGTGAGGGTTATTACTCCCTCGTCAATGGTGTGGCACAAGAATACACGCGACAGTCCGGGAGTCGCTCTCGCATGATTGGCAATATTGCCATTACCCTTGGTGGACTCCTTCTCGGGAATCGGTGGATCCTTCACCAAATTCGGTTACACAGAAGTCCTGTTTGTCACTGAATTTATCGGACTTTGCTGTATCTTTTACGGGTAATGGGTCATTCAAAACGACCCTGCCACTTCTGTGGACCAGCAGCAGATCACTGTTGAAAGGAATGAACCCGGATTTGGCGGTCATAGAAGATGGTGGATGTCCTGGAATTCCGTTGTTTTCATTACCAACCTTCTTTTTGACAAGATTGCTGCCCCCATGAAGGCAACCTCGCTCATGAAAAAAAAGATCCTCCTGATACAAACAGCCTTTATCGGCGATGTGATCCTCGCCACAGGCATTCTGGAAAAGCTGCACCAGTACAACCCGGAGGCTCAGCTGGATTTGCTCGTTCAAAAAGGCAACGAAAGCCTGTTTCTTGACCACCCATTTCTCAATCGCGTGCTGTGTCTGGATAAAAAGCAGAAGAAACGACACGAGCTCCAGCGCCTGCTCAAAGAAATTCGCCATGAGCGATACGATTGGGTGATCAACCTCCATCGCTTTGCCAGCAGCGGGATATTGACCGCCTTTTCAAAAGCCAGACGTCGCTGCGGATTCAGCAAAAATCCCCTCTCCCGGCTGTTTACTCATCGCTTTGCCCACGAAATCAAACCAGACGGCATCCGTCACGAAATCGAGCGCAATCACAGCCTGATCGCCGAATGGACCGACGAACTTCCCGCCAAACCCCGCCTATATCCCTCCGCCATGGCGGCCAGAGTGATTCCGGAAGGTCCCTACATTTGCGTCGCTCCTGCCTCGGTATGGTTCACCAAACAGGTTCCGAAGCAAGGATGGATTGACCTGCTGAACAAGCTTCCCAAAGACCAGGAGGTACATCTGCTTGGTGGTCCGGGCGACGAAGCGCTGTGTGTTGACATTCAGCTTCATTCCCGCCATCCACGTGTGCGAAACCGCGCTGGAGAACTATCTCTGCTTCAGTCTGCAGCTCTCATGTCGGGCGCTGCGATGAATTATGTCAACGATTCTGCCCCTCTGCATCTTGCCTCTGCGATGAATGCGCCGATAACCGCCATTTTCTGCTCCACAGTGCCGGGGTTTGGATTTGGGCCCTTGTCAGATAACAGCACCGTTTGGGAGACGGGGCACAACCTTTCCTGTCGCCCTTGCGGCATTCACGGAAAACCGAAATGCCCGCAGGGGCATTTTAAGTGCAGCGAAATAGCGGAAATGCAATTGAAGGGTATAGCAGGAATCCGGAATAAGTGATTCCGAAGCATGCAGCCTGCTTTCCAGGTCTGGCTCTTACAGATTCTCGCAATTTCTTACAGTTGTAGCATTCTTATGAATTCCTGTCTGAATAAGGCAGGGGGAACAGCTACTTTTATTGCTGAAACAAGAAACCACGTCTCTGTAATGAAAAGGATTCCATTGTTGATGGTACCACTGATGTTGATTGCGGGATTCGCGTCGGCTCAGAATACCGGAATTGGCACACTTTACCCGAAAAACACGCTTCACATCGTACCGGAAGAAGGTAATCCGGCCAAAGATCCAATCAGAATTGATAACATGCAGCCTTACCAGTCATTCACAGACACCGCTATTTTGGTCATGGACCCCGATTCCGGGGTTGTGAGATATATGCCGATCTCTGATCTGTCCATAGGGGGCGGATCCTCCGGGTCCGGGTCGGCTACACCGAAATCTGCTCAGATTCCGCTTACGTCGCCCATGGACATCGATAACAATGGCGTGTCCGAAACCAATGTGCATGAAGCCCTTATCCTTTTGTCACAACGCATGCCGAGAGGCACCTTCAAATCATACGGCGAAGCCAGAGCAGCAGGCCTCCTGGATGGAGACTATTTCATCGCCCACCCGGAAGGGGTGCTCGGCTGCCCCGGGTGTCTGATTGAATTAAAGCCTGGCATGGACTAACCAATCAACCATTGTCATGTAACTCATTACCAGCTACCTATCACCATCCCTTTTTCCTTGCGAGAATAACGACTTTCAACTCCTTCGGATAAACACAAAAATATGTTTCGTCGAACTCTCTTTCTTCTCGCTCTTGTAATTTCTTATGTTTCCCTTCAGGCCCAATCCGTTACCGGTGGTGCGGGCGTTACTCTGGTCAATGACGACCCCGACAACATCTCTGCGATGCAGGGTGTCAGTGCGTATGAGAGTAATCTCGCGTTTGACCCATCCAACCAGATGATGTACTTTTATGATCCCACTGGCACGCCCGGCACCGATCAGTGGAATGGCGTTTCTGTGGCCAGTTTTACCAACACCGATACCCGGCTGGGAAACCCAACCGTATCAGGTGGCAACCTCCAGTTCGACATCATCAATGTCGTATCTGGAAGCAGTACGGGCGCTACAGTGACTATCCCGATTTTGAGCATTGCTCCCGTACAAAGCGTCGCGGGTGGAGGTGATATTTCTGTCACGGATGACGGAAATGGTGCTTACACGGTGACGTTCAATGAAACCCTAACATCCCTGAGTATTGATGGAACGACCCTGACCTACACAGATGAGGATGGAACTGGTACAGATATTTCGCTTCCGCAGGCAGATGGATCAGAAACCAAAGTTATTGCAGGTGGTGACATTGCTGTAAGCGGAACAGGTACGACTGCCGACCCATATCTGGTGTCATTTTCTGAAACAACGACCAGCCTTGCATTTACGGACAGCACGCTGACCTATACCGATGAGGATGGAAATACCACAGACATTGACCTCAGTTCCACTTTCCACCCACCTGTGGTGGTTGAAGACGGAAATACCGTTGACTTTACTGCCTCCGGTACCGCCGACCAGACCATTACAGCAGAAATCACCGGAGCTGCCAGCTCAGAAGAAGGGCAGGTTCCCATGTCTGATGGCGCAGGCAACATTACCTGGTCCGACGCAGTAATCACCTCGATCGAGACCCAGAGTGACGGAACACTCGTGGCAACCCTGTCCTCCGGTACTACCGTAGTCTTTGATTTAGATGACGCACCCAGGGTAGACAACATGTCTGACCTGGAAACAGCAGCTGGCTCTCTGACCTCCGGCCAAACCGGTATCGCAGTTGCCAATGATGCCAATCAATTCGGTATGCCAGCCAAAGAAACTGCCACTGTGGAAATCGGTGTGCTCTTCTTCATCAAAAAGAAATAATTCGCAGATGACCTAGGTTCAGGAGGGTTTGTTTTTGCGACAAACTCTCCTGAATTCCTCCTTATTCTCCCCCAATTTCACCAGATAATCTTTCTCTCCCATCAACCTGGCTTCTCATGTTCGGTCATCCCCTACACCGGCTTATTCTCATATTTTCTGGCTGTATTGGCCTGCTTATTCCCAGCAATACCCTTGCCCAATCAAGTGGTCAGTGGGGAATCTGCGAATTTGAAACGGAGGTGGCCCTCAACAATTATGATCCGGGCAGCGATCCCTGGGCCTGTAAGATTGCCTTTGTAAGTGGAACAGGAAGCCATTTTAGCTGGGACGGGAATTCGTGGGAGAAAATTGCGATCACAACCATCTATACTGGAGACGGCAATCTATCCTCAGACCGGGAAATCACCCTGGGGAGCTACGACCTGCAACTCATCACTGGTGGATCTCAGAGCGCATTGACCCTCAAGCGGGATAATAATAACAATCTGGCAGGCATCTCCTTCCGAAACAGTGGCAATGCATATCCGGCCAGTATTTTTCTATCCTCCTCTTCCGCGGGAAACAATAACGGACTAGATTTCGCGACTGTCGGCAATGAAAACAGCATCGAAACCCTCGGGATTTCTCTACGCCTAACCAACTCCGGTCAGCTCATCCTGCCCCAATACGGCGATCAATCATTCAGCGATGAACCGGCTTATAATTTAGGAGTGAATGAAGACGGGGAAGTGATCGAAACCAATACCGCTACCTCTTCCCGCATTTTTTATCCACCAGCCATCAATCTCGATGCAAGCGCCACGGGAGAAGACTTTACCCTGGACCTACACGATCAATACGAATCTCTGTTTGGAAGTCCAGCAGTTGCCAGCACCCATGCACCGGCAGCCATTCCCACCTACGAGCAGGACGAGCTCTACTATTACATTACGGATTACGACAACACGGTGCTGGATAATATCAGCATTGATGAAAACGGCCTTATGACCTACGACATCGTTGCTGTGCCGTCCGGAAGTTGTACCATCCTCAACATTGTATTTGTGGTAAAATCGTGAGCAGCAGGTCTTCTCATATCGTCCGCGCACTTAGGTTGCTTACCGCCTTGGGCGTAACGGGAAGTCTGTTGTGTGCACAAACCAGTTTTACTGAATCAGCAGCGATGTGGAACCTGGATGTGGAAGGCAAAAAAGACGGCGAAATGGCATTCGCTGATTTTGACCTGGGTGGTGACCTGGACATTTATCTCAACTGCGATAACGACAGAAATCAACTGTTCATCAATGAGTTGTATGACTCAAGCACCGACGACAGTCTGAAGCAATCTCTGCTCGTGGATATCTGGGAAAACAGAAGCTCAACAATGCAATCCGGCAAACGCAGATACGCCCACGAAGCCAATATACTCCTCCAGGATAGAAATGGAAGCGTCATTAGCGGGATTAGAAGCGTGAATGTTGGTCCCGGTCAGGGAACCCAGGACCCGCAGGCTATTCATTTTGGCCTACCACCAGGCTATGACCAGACCTACCAGGTGGTTGTGTATTCTCCCAATGACAGCATCGGGAGTGACAGCACAACGCGTCCCATTATCACCACAGCTTTCAATCCGACAGAGGAAGAAAGTTTTCGGCTGAGTATATTTGCCGATGGAAATAACACCAAAAACAGCTCTGCCTACCCATCAGACACCACCGACACAGACCATGACGGCGTGCTGGATATCACCGACAAAGACGACGATCAGGACGGGA
>CAZLKP010000027.1:5556-7667 GCA_964560095.1 uncultured Bacteroidia bacterium | reverse complement strand
TGAGACCTATGTCGGCGATCATGATGGCGACGGCACCATTGATGTTCACGACGAAAACTTCTGTGTAGATATATTGGTGGCTGCTGGCTGGGATTGCGCTATCGGGCTTCCCGATCCCAGTGGGGACCTGGATGGGGACAATGTTCGCAATTATGAGGACGAAGATTTTCCTGGTTGCGGGGGTCTGGTGAATGGCGTTTGTGCAAATTTTGATCAGGACGGGGACGGCGTGCCCAACCATCTCGATCTCGACGCAGACAATGACGGTATTTTTGATCTGGTGGAAGCGGGAGGCACCGATAGCGACACCACAGGGCAGTTGGTCTGTCTGGCAGCATCCCAGCAGTTTACGGTTTCTCTTACTGTCACCGATGACGATGGCTATTCCAGCACCCACAGCGGCACAGTGACGGTTGGGGCGAGCTTTTCAGCCAGTTTTGATCCGGCAGGGACGAACGACTCTATTCCGGGCCAAACCATATCCGACTTTGAGGATCCCGTCTGCGAATCAGAATCACAACCCAGCAAAAATGATTGGGAAATCCGAAACGGATGGTCAGATCAGTATAGTGGGTCCAAATTGAAAAACAAATCTTCTTCTCTAAACCTGGAGCATCGAAAATGGGGAAAAGAAGATGTGCTGATGATCAGAAGCGGAGAAACCTTTGAGGTGGGGCAGGGAGACTCGGTAATTATTTCTTTCGACCTGAAGACCTACGCAGCTGTGACAGAGGTGAATGTAGGTCTTGCAGATGCCGATGACATGATCTGGTCGGGACCATCGGCGTACATCGCCGATCTGAGCCCGGTGCCAGCTACTTTTTCTTCCTCTTCCTACACCTCACAAAGCGTTTCTTTGATTGCGTCACAGGAATCTGATGAGGTCATGATCGTCATTGAATTTGTCAGTAGCAGGAATGGGCACAAACAACGCTCTTACCTGAAAAACCTTGAAATCTGCACCCGGGAATACACAGAAGGATCCTGCGGCTCCCTGCCCGACAACCAAATCAACTATGCCCGATTTAACGGGATTCCGGGCTACCCCATTTCCAACCTGACCTCTGATCCCGATTTCTCCGGCAATCCGGATGCCACCGCTACCTATTCTACATTCGAAGGCCCCACTGATGTCACCGACAACTACGGTGCAAGAATGTGGGGATGGATTTGCCCCCCAACCACAGGCGATTATACCTTCTGGCTGGCGACGGATGATTACGGAGAATTATGGCTGAGTACCGATGAGGACTCAGTTAATGTGGTGAAAATCGCCGAGATCATTGGCTGGGCACAGGACCATGAGTGGTCCAAATACCCCTCTCAGCAGAGCAACCCGATCTCACTGCAGGCCGGGCAATGCTATTATGTGCAGGCACTCATGAATGAAGGAGGCGGCCTCGACAACATCGCCGTTGGCTGGCAACTCCCGGATGGAACCCTCGACCGACCGATGTCTGGCCAGTATTTATCCTCCGTTCTTCCGGTCAGTTCCTGCCCGACGCCTCCCACTTCGGTCATTGCTGTCACAGGAAACTCGGGCTCAGGCCCCGATCAGGTAAGCTTCAGCGGAGCATCATCAACCGACAGTGATGGGGCCATTGTCGTTTACAGCTGGGATTTTGGCGATGGCGAATCCGGTTCAGGAGATACCATCAGCCATGCTTTCACCATCACGGATCTGGCAGACTCAGATGCTGACGGCTGGTGCGACACCTGCGACAACCGCTGGGAGAATTACACTGACGGCACGCCGCTTCCCATGACAGACACTGATCAAGACAACCTGAATAACTTCCTGGAGCTGGATTCTGATGGTGATGGCTGTTATGACAGCCTGGAAGCCGGGATCAGTGATGACGATGAAGATGGCTTCGCTGGAACCGATACCCCTTCAGTCGATAACATGGGCCGGGTGAATGGAGCCACTTACCTTTCTCCAGACACAATGGAGTGGATCAATGCCCTGCTTCATTCCGCCTGTACGTCCTGTCCCTATATCCGGATCAATCCCCATGTAAGCAGCGCAGTTAGCCAATGATCTTCCCTTAACACACAGACATGAAGTTTCGCCAGCAACAACAACCCCGCCAGCGCCTGAATAAGCGAGC
>CAZLKP010000027.1:695-5546 GCA_964560095.1 uncultured Bacteroidia bacterium | reverse complement strand
ACAATCCTGCTCTATGTTGTGATTGGTGGAGCCGGGGGCACACTGGCCGTGCTGGGCATTCTTCAGACCATGGGAGGATATGGCAATTCGGGAACCGTCCGGATCCTGATCAACCAAACCAAGCTCATCGGCAGCGAGCTTGTGAATTTCCCCGGCAGCGACTGGATCAATGAAGGAGAATGCCACTACCAGTGGGACATCACCAATGATGGAGCCTTCTCTTGTGGTGAATGCGCATCCGGAGTTTCTTATCTCAGCAACCAGGACGGATTCCCTCAAACCCTGTCCGGCGATCATTCACTGGAAATGTATGATGTCGTCCTCAACAATGAAGGCGATCTTTATCTGTATCAGCAGCTTCGGATTCGAAACAGCTTTCGGTTTGAACAGGGGCAGGTTGTCACGGATAAAAGCGCTCCAACTGATTTCCTTCATCTTATTTCCCCAGCCATTTACAGTGGAGAATCAGATGAAACACACGTCAATGGCTATGCGGGCTATACTGGTAAGAGCACCTTTACCTTCCCGGTCGGCGATGGCAGTCATCTCCGCCCTGCCAGGATCTCGAGCACTCCCACGGCCACCAGATTCAAAGCTGCCTATTTCAGGACGAATCCTTCTCTCGCAACCCTGCCCTTTGGAGCGCCATTCGATATCAACAGCCTGGATCAGGAATTGAGCGGTGTGCATGCCGGAGAATACTGGGACATCAGGGGAGACGCCGGAACGGCCGTTACCCTGTATTGGGATGAACAATCACAGCTGGCTGACCTCACAAGCGATCTCAATCAACTGGTGGTGGCCGGGTGGAATGGCACAAAGTGGGTCAATCTGGGCCAGCAGGAAGTAGTGGGATCTGTGAGTTCAGGCCGGGTCCAGTCCAGCACCCTGATTCCGGATGATTACGATGTGTTTACCTTTGGCGAAGCCAAACCCACTACATTGCCGGTGGATTGGTCTCACTTCAGCGCAGAACGTGTGGGGGAAGACGGCCATCTGATTTGGGTCACCTCCAGCGAGCGAAACAGCAGCCATTTTGATATTGAGCGCTCCCTGCAGTCTGCTTTCGATGATTTCGTCAAAATCGGAGCAGAACCCGCTCAGGGCAACTCCCCCACACCGAGCAGTTATCTCTACATTGATCCCTTCATCACCAATTTGCCAGCAACCATCCTCTATTACCGAATCCGCCAGGTGGATCGCGACGGTCAATTCTCCTACTCACCTGTCCGGCAACTCCACACAGAACGCGAGCAAGTGCCCTTTACCATGAATGTCTTCCCCAACCCGGCCAGGGATTATGTCATGGTCAAAATTGGGCAGGGACAGACAAACCAGTTACAGCTGCAGCTCATTGATATTCGGGGGCGCTTGGTATATGATGCAGCTGCTACAGCAGGGCAGGAGGTACGAATTGACCTTAGCAGCTATGCCGAAGGAGCCTACGTGGTCAAGGTTCAGGATGGCCGCGAAATATATTCGAAGCCGTTGCTGAAGCGGTGAAAAGAGATCCGTCAACCCTTGGAGGAAAGGAAAGTGATCTGGTTTGAGCAAATCGGAAAAACTGTGTTTGTGATTCTATCAGCCAGTCCACATCTTAAAAAGACTTCCTAAAACTTAAGATTTAGGAAAACTAAAAACTAAGAACTAGTATTATGCCCCTACCAGTTCGTCCAGTTTCTTCAAGGCATTTTCCAGCCCATCGGGGTCCTTTCCTCCGGCAGTGGCATAAAATGGCTGTCCACCACCGCCACCTTTGATGTATTTGGCCAGCTCCCGGATCATGTGCCCGGCGTTGAAGCGCTTGGTTTCTGCCAGATCATCTGTAAAAATCAGGCTCAGTAAGGCTTTGCCGCCGACCTCTGTGCCAAGCAGAATCAGCGTATTCTTCATGTTGTTTTTGAGGTCGAAACTCAACTGCTTGAGATCATCACCGGATGACACATCCACCCTCGCCCGGACAACCCGGATATCTCCCATCTCTTCCGCCTGACCGATCAGCCCCTCTTTCAGTTGCCCGACTTTCTCGCTGTTGAGTTTTTGGAGATGCTTTTCCAGCTCTCTAGCTTTGGCAGCAAGATCAGCCACTGCTTTCACCGGGTCCTTCGCCCCTTTAAGCGTCTCTGAAATGGCTGTAAGCCGGGACTCCTGCTGCTTGAAGTGGTTCATGGCAGCTGTACCCGTGAGGGCCTCCACACGGCGAATACCGGCCGCCACGGAGCCCTCAGAGGTAAAGGTGAACAGACGAATGCGGGAGGTACTTGGCACATGAGTACCTCCGCATAATTCTACGCTGAATGTCGGGTCAAATACCACCGTCCGCACCTCATCACCATACTTCTCCCCAAACAACGCCATCGCACCCATGGCTTTGGCTTGCTCAATGGGTATGCTCCGGTACTCTGTGAACGGAATATCCTCCGCGATTTTTTCATTGACGATTTCCTCAACTTGCGCCAGTTCATCTTCCGTAACGCCAGAAAAGTGGGAAAAATCAAATCGCAGTAATTTTTCCGAAACCAACGAACCCCGCTGCTCGACATGCTCACCAAGCACCTGCCGAAGCGCAGCATGCATGAGGTGTGTGGCCGTGTGGTTGGCCATGATCTCGTTGCGGCGGCGTGCAAATACTTCGGCCTTCCAGGTGCCGTAAGGGTCTGACGGCAGTTTGTCCACAAGATGGACGATCAACTCATTTTCCCTTTGGGTATCGATCACTTTGAGTGTTTCGACCCCATTTGAGATGGTGCCTTTGTCTCCGATCTGTCCACCGGATTCGGCGTAAAAGGGAGTCTCAGCCAGCACTAACTGAAAAAGTTTCTTCTTTTTCTCCTTCACCGAGCGAAACTGCAGAATTTCTGTTTCTGTGGTCAGTGTATCATAGCCCCGAAACACAGGGAGATCCTGACTGGGCTTGACGATCGTCCAGTCGCCCGCTGTTACCTGGGTTGCGGCTCGGGAGCGTTCTTTCTGGGCCTGAAGCTCTGCTTCGAAGCCCTCCATATCCACCGTCAGACCACGCTCTTTAGCCATCACCATCGTGAGGTCAATCGGAAAGCCGAAAGTGTCGTACACCTTGAACGCAAACGCGCCTTCCACCTGCTCTAATCCCTGGTGGGTGGACACGTAGTCTTCAAACATTTTGGTGCCGCTCTCCAGTTTGCGGAGAAATCCTTTCTCCTCCTCCTCAATGATCCGGGTAACAAACTCTTGCTGAGATTGCACCTCCGGAAATACGCCTTCATATTCATCCGCCAGGAGTGCTACCATTCGATACATGAATGGATCACTCACACCAAACGCAGAATAGGCATAACGAGAAGCTCTCCTCAGAATCCGGCGAATGACATAGCCGGCACCGGTGTTGGAGGGCAGTTGCCCGTCGGCGATGGTGAAGACAATGGCCCGGATATGGTCCATCACCACCCGCATGGCCACCTGCTGTGCCGGGGTAGCGGTTTCATAGGGAACCCTGGTGAGTGTTTCCAGAAAATTGCGAAGCCTCACAAAGAGGTCGATGTCGTAGGTCGATTGTTTTCCTTGCAGAGCCATGGCCAGGCGCTCGAATCCCATGCCTGTATCCACATGCTTCTCGGGGAGTTCGTAGAGTTTCTGATCGGCTTTCCGCTCATATTGAATGAATACGAGGTTCCAGATTTCGATGACCTGCGGATGGTCCTTGTTGACCAGATGTGCGCCCGACGCCTGATTCCGCTCTTCGTCAGATCGAAGATCAATATGGATTTCGGAGCAGGGGCCGGCAGGTCCAGTCTCCCCCATTTCCCAGAAGTTGTCTTTTTTTCCAGCTCTGAGAATTTGATCTTCATGTAAAAACTGCTTCCAGAAATTTTCCGCCTCAATGTCAGGTCTCAAGCCATCCTGCTCATCTCCTTCGAACACCGTGGCGTAGAGCTGGTCTTTCGGCAAGCCAAAATGTTCGGTCAGGAGTTCCCAGGCCCAAGTGATGGCTTCCTTCTTGTAGTAGTCTCCGAAGGACCAGTTGCCGAGCATTTCGAACATGGTATGATGATAGGTATCATGCCCGACTTCTTCGAGGTCGTTATGTTTTCCCGAAACCCGCAGACATTTCTGAGAGTCTGCAACACGTTGGAATTGAGGGGTTTTCAGTCCAAGAAAAACGTCTTTAAACTGGTTCATCCCCGCGTTGGTAAACATCAGCGAGGGGTCGTTTTTTACGACGATTGGCGCAGAGGGCACAATCTGGTGCAGTTTTTGACGGAAAAAGTCCAGGAAGGTTTTGCGGATTTCGCGGGAAGATTTCATTAGATTCTTCGTCCAGTTAATGGGTTGGAAGGAATAGAGCTTGTGTTTGTTTTGTTTCCTAAAAATTTTGTTACATTTGTTCAACAAAATTAGGCAGGAAAACTTTACCCTCAAGAGCATTCTACTTTTTCCCTTGCATCCCTGTGAAGTTCCCCCGAGGATTTGCTTTCACTTATCCCTGTTCGGTATGGCAAAACGGTTACGATATTACTATGACGAGGAAAGTTGCACCTTCCAGGAAGAGAGAAATACCCCAAGGTCAGTACTGAAAACAATTCTCACGTACATTTCTGTATCGGGAATGTTGGCTTGCCTCGGCCTTGCAGCATATTTCTTTCTTTACGACGATCCCAAACACCTGTATCTGAAAAACCAGAATAAAAATCTTCAGAAGAAGATTTCCATGCTGGATGGACAGTTGGCAGATTTGGAATTGCAGGTTGATGACCTTCACTCTGAAGATAATCGCTTCTACCGCTCTCTCATGAATGCTGATCCAGTCAACGAAGGTCACTGGAACGGAGGCATTGGAGGTGCCATTGCTGAGCCAGGCACACCTGCCGCACT
>CAZLKP010000027.1:0-685 GCA_964560095.1 uncultured Bacteroidia bacterium | reverse complement strand
AAATTCAAAATCAGTCCTACGCATATCTCTTCGATCGCATTCAGCAAAACAAAGATTATCTCCGCCACGTGCCGGCCATTAAGCCTGTCCCTGGTTCAGTCATTTCTGGTTTTGGTATGAGAATGCATCCGATCAAAGGAATCAGAAAAATGCACACCGGTCTGGATATGCAAGCCAATATACGCACGCCCGTTTTGGCCGCTGGTGACGGAAAAGTGCGCCTCGCAGGTCAAAGCCGCGGTGGTTATGGGATACAAATTGAAATTGACCATGGTGGTTACGGGTACGTAACCAAATATGCTCACCTCTCAGATGTTCTTGTCAAGCGTGGAGCGGATGTGAAGCGCGGAGAGTTGATTGGCTATACGGGATCAACCGGGCTGTCCAAAGGCCCTCACCTACACTACGAAGTCATCAGAGACGGAAGCAAAATTGATCCAATCGATTACTTCTATGGCGATCAAACGCCGGAAGAGATCGCCAAGCTCCGCGAAGCAGCTCAAAAAGACAATGAGTCAATGGACTAGGCATTGTTTGAGTGTTATCTTATTGACTGATGCGCCTTCGGAGCAAACCTGGCTTCATCCGATTTCCTCGAAATCCCGGCTGGCCGGGATTTTGAGGAAATCTTCTTGGCCAAACGCAGATCCCGATTCATCAGGGAACCCCAAAATCCTTCCGATGG
>CAZLKP010000026.1:14110-21494 GCA_964560095.1 uncultured Bacteroidia bacterium | reverse complement strand
AGGAAGAACAGCGTCAATCTCTTGTTCGCTCAGGATTTGCTCAATGGATTCGGGCGTCAGGGAAAGCAGGTAAATCTTATCGGCCGTAACTGGGTCGGTCATGATGGTGGCCGGGTTGGAGTTGATCAGGACCACCTTGATGCCTTCTTCTTTCAGGGCCAGGGAGGCCTGGGAGCCGGAATAGTCAAACTCGCAGGCTTGTCCAATTACAATAGGACCGCTACCAATAAGTAGAACTGATTTGATCGTGGAGTCTACAGGCATGTACGCAATATTTCGCCAAAGGTAGAATCTTATCGCGGTAGGTACAATAAGGAATCAAGGTTCTTGCCCCCTTCATTTCTCAACACTCTCAACACTCTCAACACATCTTCCTGCCAAGCAGCTTTCGGCTAAGGGGAGCCCTCTAAGGGGAAATTCAATCTCTCTCGTTATGAAAAAGATCTTACCTCTTCTGCTAATTGGAATCCTTGGCATCGGCAGGGCCGTGGCCTGCTCCTTTTATCCTACGCCTTTTTGTGAGGTGGTGAAGACCACTCCGAATGCCAGCCTGCTGGAATTCACCATTCTGGAACATCTCCCAAACGGCATTCGGGTGCATATCGACAATGTGTGGCAAGGGCAGGAATTTCGTGCCGAAGTAATCATTTGGAACAGGGAAGACATCGATTGCAACGGGCTTTTTCCTCAAAGAACCAGTCAATATGGCCCAGTAGGAACCAAAATTGTGGCTTCGCTCATGTTGATTGACACGCTGGAAACTGCCTGGGAACAGCTCGGCGACTACCGAGGGTCAGTGTTTGCCTTTACCGACGGATTTCTGCGCTTGGAAGGAAACCGATGGAGATCGGCCTACTCCGACCTTGATGAAGGGGTGGACATTGCCGAGGGACAACTTTCTGTTTTCCTTTCAGACTGTGTAGGCTATGAACTAACTCCCGTTGGTCCCGCCACCATGACTGTGGGCCCAAATCCGGCAGATGACTATGTGCGCGTGCTACGCAACTGGAGCGAAGACACCCGCATCACCCTTTACGATCTGTCGGGACGCGTGGTGGCGATCGAAATCTTTGGGGTTGAGGAACTCGATTTATCGCTTGCAGGGATTGCTGAAGGGATTTATTTCATTGAATCTCGGGTAGGCCAAACCGTGCTTCGTCAGAAGTTGGTGGTGCGGCGGATGTGAGTTTTGAGATTTTGAGAAGCGAGATGAGGAGAAGCGATTCTGCAAGCAGCATCTTATTGCGCTCTCTCGAGGTGAACAGAATGAGGGAGTGCTCATTCATTGGACAGAACACGAGGAATACCTCATTGTAGTGCCCCCTCTGATAACCCAGACCGGATTCGAGATTACCAAAGTGTAGTTTACACTATGACTGTGAAAAGCGAGGGGTTAGAAGCAAGACAAGAAAAAAATCGATGATTTAGTCCAGTCTCGCTTCTGACCAACTCGCCTCTAATCCCCCCTCACTTCAAGATCCTCAGAACCCCATAGGGAGCTGCCTTGCCTACTGCGTATAAAAGAAGGCTGCACGATACCACCAACACATAAAACGGCCAGGGAGTTTGCTCATCAAACAGCTTCATCGCTCCAAGCAAGAAGATGGTCATTCCGACGGATAGCAAGGTATCGGGGAAAGCCTCAAATCGGGTAAAGAAGGAAAAGAAGGGTGGAAGACTCCCGTTGGGAGATTGTCTTTCTTTTTCTTTTCTTACCGCCACGAAGATGGATAACGCCATCAGAAGCAGTGATAGGCTTGTGTAAATCAGGAATCCATTCATAGCTTGCGAACGATTAATCAATAATGCATCCAATTAACGCGAGTCCAGAACCTTCGACCGCACCCCAAAGTATTCCACCAACGGTACCTGCGGGCCCTCCAAAGCTACCCCAAAATCCCCCTCTCAATGCTCCAAGACCATCTGATATGAGACATGCTTTTGCATCACCTGGTTCAATATCATCTAGGGTAGGTCCGGTTCCTAGTAGGTTCCTAGTATAGGACTATTCTGGTTAAACCAAGGAGAGTCTAAATTATCAAAACATTGAGCCCAGTATGCTGATGAATGACGCAATACAGAAAAGAAACAGTTAAGGACCATTTGTTCATTAGCGGGTAAATCGCTAGTGTTTAAAGCACCTTCTAGTATTCTTATTTGATCGGCCACCTCCGTGATTGGATAGTCCTCAACAACAGAATTGGCAGCTGCTAATGCGTCCAAAAAATCTACACTTACTTCTTCAATTTGTAACAATTGGGCAACACCGGAGTACGTGAGCAACTCAACCTCCGAGGAGTAGTTACTTATACTTTGAGAGTGCTGAAGTCCCTTTAATGATACAAAATTAGAAGTCCATTTTTGAATTGAATCTAGAATCTGTTCCTCGCTCGTAAAATATGCCGATTCAAGTTTAGACTCTATGTAGGACAAACCTTCATTATGAAGACGCCCTATACTATCCAGTGGGTTGTTTACATTCGAAGGATCCAAAATCTGATCGCCTACAGAGTAAGACGCTGCCACTCCGCTAGCTAATTTTTCAAGTGGAATTTCTCTATCACAAGAGAAA
Organism: uncultured Bacteroidia bacterium; assembly: GCA_964560095.1. GTDB lineage: Bacteria > Bacteroidota > Bacteroidia > J057 > J057 > JANQTF01. Next base: position 18,922 of record CAZLKP010000026.1, on the reverse strand, counting down.
AAGCAAAAACCACTTTAAGCGATAATCAACTTAAGTTTTAACATGTTTGTGGAAGTTAATTTCATGTTTTTCAGCCTATTCTAATAGCCGCTGAGAACTGCCAGTTGCGCAACGTCTCAAATCAAAAAAAAAATGAAAAAGCAATACCGAAGCAAAAAAAATCCTCTTCCCAAAGGTCTATCCTTCGTAACTATTCGATAATTGTCACTATAACAGACAATGGATAATCTACCCCTTCGAAATTAAAGCATCATACTATAAGGAAAAATCCAAAGGGCAACACGTTCAACATACCGGTCTTTTGGTCTCCTCAGCCCGCATTCTGAGGCCCAACAACTTGGGAACTACGCCGCTCCTCAGGTTGCAGGCGGCTCGCAGTACCGGAGTCCAGATCAGGTACTTTTGGTAAAATGGCCGTGAATGGGGCGGTCTTTTCGGATCCTGCAAGAAAAAAAGTGTCAATCGCCCTTCTTTCCGGCTGATTTGATGGATGAACCGGTAAACTGCTTGATTATCCGCCTTCATCCACCTATTTTTACAAATTGATTTTTAGACACACTTAGCTAGATCATTATCCGCTCGTCTATGGCAATGAAGTTATCCGCATTTGGTTTCGAGGTTCCGGAAAAATTGGTCTCATTATACCCACACGAACCTCGGGATGAATGCAAGCTCCTCGTCGCTCACCGCGAGACCGGTACCATTGAGCACAAGCAGTTCAAAGACATCCTGGAATATTTTGATGAAGGTGATGTCATGGTGCTCAACAACACCAAGGTATTTCCGGCCCGCCTGATCGGCAAAAAAGAAAAAACCAATGCCCGGATCGAAGTGTTCCTGCTTCGTGAGCTCAATGTCAAACAAAAGCTCTGGGATGTACTCGTAGAGCCTGCCCGGAAAATCAGAGTCGGTAATAAGTTGTATTTCGGCAACGATGACCTGATCGCAGAAGTAGTGGACAACACGACCTCACGCGGTCGGACCATTCGCTTTCTCTACGAAGGCGAAAATGAAGAGCTTCACCAGTTGATTGATAAGTTGGGCCTGACGCCCATTCCGCCCTACATCAGCGCTCATCGTGAGGTAGAAGGGAGAGACCGTGATGACTATCAGACTGTCTATGCAAAGGAAGTGGGAGCTGTGGCAGCGCCTACCGCCGGTCTGCACTTTACCCGTGAACTGCTCAAGAGATTTGAATTGCTTGGTGTGGACGAAGCGCATCTCACGCTTCATGTTGGGATTGGTGCTTTTAATCCCGTGGAGGTAGAGGATCTCTCCAAGCACCGCATGGATTCAGAGTATTTTCTCATCCCAGACAGGACCCGTGATCTGGTGAATGAAGCCAAGAAGAACCGGCGGAAAGTGCTGGCTGTAGGCACTTCGGTCATGCGAGCGCTGGAATCTTCTGTGTCTGCTTCGAACATGCTCAATTCTGATGAGGGATGGACGGATAAATTCATCTATCCGCAATTTGACTTCCATATTGCCAATACCTTTCTCACGAACCTTCATCCTCCGAAATCAACCCTCATGATGATGGCAGCGGCCTTTGCAGGGTATGAGTTCCTGGTGGAATGCTACGAGGAAGCTGTCAAGAAAAAATACAATTTTTATGGGTATGGTGATGCCATGCTTATCCTCTAGGCTGTTCTTATCCATAACCTTGAATTCACAATATACCCGTTGTATGTTATGAATTCTTTTTTTGCCCCATTATGAAGAAAGCTGCTGTCATTGTTGCCGGGGGATCCGGCAAGCGAATGCAATCTCAGGTGCCCAAACAGTTTTTGCCACTGGGAAACATGCCAATCTTATTTCGGACAGCAAAGCGCTTTCTGGCCTTTGATAGCAGCCTGATGGTGGTGCTGGTCCTGCCAGCAGACCACCAAGACGATTGGAATAAGCTTACCCACCTGTATCTAGATGCGCATGAGTTGACCAGAATTAAGCTGCAAACCGGAGGTGCCACCCGCACCTTGTCGGTGGAGGCCGGGTTGCGGACACTAGAGATGAGCACGCGAGGGAATCCAGATCAATATCTCGTTGCCATCCATGACGGTGTGAGGCCGCTGGTCACCCCTGATGTACTGGAGCGGGCCTATGAAGTCGCAGGCATTCATGGCGCGGCTGTCTCCTGTGTTCCGGTAAAATCGTCTATGCGGGAAGAAACCGGGGAGGGTGCCTCCCAACCCGTGGACCGGAGCCGATTCTGGCACGTGCAGACGCCCCAAACTTTCCGGTTGGACCAAATCCTGCTGGCATTTGCCAATCGCGAGCACGATGAGTTTACTGATGATGCCAGCCTTTATCAAACCTATGTCGGGGAGGTAGCCATTTGTGAGGGCAGCTATGACAACCTGAAAGTCACAACGCCGGAAGACCTCTTTGTCGCCGATGCGCTGCTTCGCCGCCAGGAATCCGAGCAACATCTGTAGTTACCAGACATCGCATTCAAAAGCACGGGAAAGCTGATCTTCGGGTCTGTTTTTTTCCGTAAGAATCCGAACCAGGTCTTTGTCAGCCATCCAGGGCAAATGGTCATTGTTTTGGGAAAGCGATTGCCAGTATGGATCGTCAGTGATGTCGGGCGGGCCTTCCTGAACCAGTTCGTCGAGGACCCTGGCCTTGTCTTCGGGAATGTGTGAGCGTAGAATGCGTTGTGGTTGTCCGAAGGCATCCAGGTTGATGGGGTGAAAAATTCCCTGATCCTCCCGCCATTGGAGCCATCGTACGAGCATAGGCCAGCGCAGAGTGATAATGAGCCATTTGGCGAGGGCTTCGGTGCCTGCCGATGGCAATGACTTTGTCTCCCGGAGTTGTTGTTGTGCCGTGTAGAAGCGGAGCAGATTGGCAAAGCGCTTGATGCCTCGGGGAGAGGGATCAAGATATGTGGCAAATTCTTTCACATGTTGCTGAATGTCTTCGGAATCTTCGGTAGCCTTGTAGGCCTGTTCGAGAATGGCTTCGTCGAGCTCGTTTTCTGTCCCTCGTGATCGGGTTTCTTCCCGGGCCTGCTCCATGGTGCCACTGTCTTTGGTTTTGGCACTTGCCAGAATCTCGCGGGCCGCCTGTTTGATTTCGGGCGAATGAGACGTGAGGTCCCTCGCATTCGGGATCCGGGGGCTAGGATCGTCAAACAGCTTCTGGAGGAACAGGGTTTTGTCTCGTTCGCTCATGGTCGGCAGAACCACTGGCACCTGGATGAATTTGTCCAGAAAGTACCAGCCCACCGATCCGAGGTTTTTTTCCTTACCGGGAAACTTACCCTTCATGCCGTGATAGGCTACATCCAGGGCGGCTGCTACCATCTCGGCATCCATACCGATCACGAAGTAGCATTTTTCACGAAACCGGGCATTCATGATCAGATTGATGGCTTCGATCACCTCGACCACCTTTTCCGGTGAGCAACGATCCAGGTCGTCGATGAAAATCACTGCGGGTTGGTCCACCAATAGGTCAAATACCCGGTCAAGGTCGTCATTGACGTGGTGAAACATGCCCAACTCCTTTTCATAATCCGGCGCCTGGAGGTATTGGTCATACACGGAGCCCAGACCACTTTGCAGGTTGCTGATAAAGGCAGTGATACCGGTAATGAGACCGCCGGCACTGACAAAGCCCAGCACAGCCAGAACGTTGCTGAAGGCCCCTGTGAGGATCAAAGAGGCGCAAATGATGCCTGTGATCCCGAATATTGCCAGCCAGGGCATGGCCCGGGTTATCCCATCCCGGTAGATCCGTTGTCGGATGGCCTGGGTATCAATGCGTTTGAGGTGGAGGTTGAACCAAAACTTTTCCCGCTTAAGTCGCGGCAGATGCTCCACAATCTGATTGATGATGGCATCGGCCATGCCGGCCCAGATCTGGGAGGTACTCTGGTATTCCCAGGGATTGAACCAGACAGTAGGGTATGAGATGCGTTTTTGGGATTTGCCTGGATGATTTTTCTTTCGGGAAAGTCGTCGAAACCAGTTCCTTCGGGTTCGTGTCCAGGAGAGAATATCCCGGATGGTAGCCGGTCGTTGCTGCCCGGCATCGACGTCGGGAGCTTGGGTTTTTACTCTGCGTTGGATCATCCGCATCAGAGACGATTTTCCCTGACCCCACGGACCAATGACAGCGATCGATAGGGGAGGCTCTGATTTGGGGTCCTGAATGATGCGGGAAATGATTTGGGCATAGGCCCGGTAGCCGAGCCAGTCTTTTTCCTCGTCAGCGGTGGGATGGTCAGCGTGAGCCCTGCCTCCGATACGGGTGAGTGCAGAGCCGGATGTTTCTCTACTGGAAAATGCCTCTTCCTCAGTGGTTTCTACGTTTTCCTCTTCCCCTGTTTCCTCCTCCTGGCTTTGATTCTTTTCCGCTTCCATTTGCGGTTCCTGGTAGGCCCGCTCTGCCACAAGCTCTCTATTCACCGTGACACGGAATAGCTCCTGGGCTTCCGGAAAATCAGAAGAAACGCCATCCAGGGCCTTTTCATAGGCCGCCATTACGGGTACGCCTGCATTCAGCACTTTGAACCAGGTTTCCAGAAAATCTTCCCATACGCGGTCTGGCACAGGTGCGACGCTAAATACCACCACAGGAGCCAGGTATGGAGTAAATTCCTCGTGAATGCCCCAGAAAAATCCATTTTGAATCGTGAGGATGATCAAATCTTGGCCTGTGGCAGGAATGATTTTCGTAAGCTCTTCCGGATAAATGGCAGGGCTAAATTCGCTCCCTCTTTTTATTTGTATCTCAGCCATGGGCAGCCACACATGAACGAGGGTGGGATTTTCCTTGGCCAGCCGTTCTCCAAAGTCACTGGTG
>CAZLKP010000026.1:11080-14100 GCA_964560095.1 uncultured Bacteroidia bacterium | reverse complement strand
GTTGCCGGGTTGAGGTAGGAAAACCGGGAGGCAGCGCGAACTGCGTTGCGGGTGAATCGCTGGGCTGCTTCCTGCTCCCGGGTTTGCTCGGGTGGAACCTGATGAGCGAGAAACAACACCGAAGGGTTGGCTGGGAGGAAAAAATCGGGACCTTCCATGAAACAGGGATTTCTTCCAATAAGGTAGGAAAAAATCGTTCCAGCACAGGTATAAGGCCTGAAAAGGTTGCTCAGGAACCGAAGGTCAACGTGATCCGTAGGGGAAGGACCATCGCTCCGGAATCGTAGGCGATGGTATCCTGCAGTTTCCACTTGGCTTCAGGGCTTCCCGATGCGAACAAAGGGGTGCCATCTCCCAGAATAAACGGTTTTCCGTGGCTGACTTCAGGATTAAGGGTGATTCACTGCCAAAACAGCTCCGGTATAAAACGCAACGACCGCGAAACACCTCGCTTCGCGGCCTTGCCATCATATCGTTTGAAGAGAAGGAAACGGACTATTTCAGCCCCATTTCCTCAATGATGCCCTGGATTTCGTTGCCCAGCGATGCATACACTTCGTCGAAGTCTGTTTTGCTGGCCAGCTGGGCATTCACAGCGAAATAGAACTTGATCTTAGGTTCCGTACCCGAGGGGCGGGCGGAGACCTTTGTGCCATCTTCGGTGAAAAACTGTAGCACGTTGGAGGATGGGAAGTCAATCTTTGTGACAGCTCCGGATACCAGATCCTTTTCCTCGCTTGACGAATAATCGCGCATCTTCACCACCTTGCTACCCTGAATGCTTGTGGGAGGCGTGGCACGAAGGTCGGCCATCATCTGCTTGATTTCATCGGCGCCTTTTTTGCCTTCGCGCTTCAGAGAAATAAGTTCTTCGCGGTACATGCCAAACTGCATGTAAATTTCCATCAGCATATCGAAAAGACTCTGCCCGTGGTCCTTGGCGTAGGCCACAACTTCGCTCAGCATGGCGCAGGAGATAATTGCGTCCTTGTCGCGAACAAAATCGCCCACCAGGTAGCCATAGCTCTCTTCCCCTCCACCGATGAATTCCCTTTTGCCTTCATTGGCTTTCAGGACCTCAGCGATGTACTTGAAGCCGGTCAACACATTCTCACAGCCTACGCCAAAGTGCTCGGCCATGGCATCTAGCAGGTCAGTGGTCACAATGGTTTTGCAGATGTACTGATTACCATCGAGCTTGCCTCGTTCTTTCCAGGCCCGCAGGAGATAGTAAATCATCAGGCTTGCAGCCTGGTTGCCGTTCAGTAGTTGCCACTCACCATGATGGTTTTTCACGCCCATCCCCACACGGTCAGCGTCGGGGTCCGTTCCGAGCAGGACGTCGGCATCGATTTCTTTGGCCTGGGCCAGGGCCATGCTCATGGCCTCAGCTTCTTCGGGATTGGGATACACAACGGTCGGGAAGTTGCCATCCGGATTGGACTGCTCCTTCACTACATGAACATGGGTGAAACCCAATTTCTCAAGGATCGGTGGCACCATGGTGATGCCAGTACCATGAATCGACGAGAAAACAATTTTTAGGTCCTTTTGCCGCTCAATGACCTCAGGAGATACCACATTGGTGGTGATTTGCTCCAGGTAGGGCTCGTCCACCAGCGTGGAGATTTTTTCGATGAGGTGGTAATTGGCCTCGAGCTTGACGTCGTTGACTGTGAGATTAGCTACCTCTGCAACGATGTTCTCGTCGTGAGGAGGAGTGACCTGTCCGCCATCATCCCAGTAAGCTTTGTAACCGTTGTATTCTTTGGGATTATGAGAAGCTGTCAGCACCACACCTCCCTGGCATCCCAGTTTGCGGATCGCATAGCTGAGTTCGGGCGTCGGACGAAGCTCTTCGAAGAGAAACACTTTGATGCCATTGGCCGAAAAAACCGCAGCGACCACGTCCCCAAAGCGCTGACTGTTGTTGCGGTTATCATAGGCCACAGCCACCTTAATTTGGTCTAGATCACTGAATGCAGCGTTGAGGTAGTTCGAAAAGCCCTGCGTGGCCATGCCAAGGGTGTATTGGTTGACGCGGTTGGAGCCCACGCCCATGATGCCCCGCAGGCCTCCGGTTCCGAATTCCAGGTCTTTGTAGAATGAATCCACAAGGGCATCTGAATGATTGCTATCCATCATTTGGCGGATGGTAGCTTTGGATTCTTTGTCAATGTTGTATTGCAGCCAGGCATTGGCTTTTTCCAGAACAGCAGGGTCAATGGTGGTCATAGAGGACATATATTGAGAGGTCAAAAGTCAAAAGTCAAAATTTCCTACACCCCAACTCCCTTCTCTTGTCCAAACTTCGGGAAATTGGCTGGATTGGGAAAATGAAATCATCGTTAATTGATGTGGGGTGGGGCAAAGGATATGCCAGATGAGAGAGAAGAACTACTTACCTGGTGCTTAGTCAAGCAACTAATAACGGGCGACTACGACATCTTTTTCAGGATCTCAGCGTTGAGAAACGCTACGTTTGGCTCGCTATTCCTCAAAAATCTTTTTTGCCCAACCCCCAACATCCTTCCGATGACAAGCAAGTAAGATTGCTAAACCAGTACCTAGCACAACGCTAGGCACCATTTGCAGGATATTCCGCTCCGAAGAATTGTATCGGAAGGCGTTAAAGATAGAAAACAGGGATCAATACGCTTTTTATGACTCCTTGATTATCTCATCAGCACCGATCGCTGAATGCAAGACTCTTTATCCTGAAGATTTACACCATCGTCATCGGAATAATGATTGAGAAATCATCAATCCATTCAAATAGTTCCTACTCTTCCAACACCTTCCCCAGCGCCTCCAGCGGCTGGATGGTGTTTCCGACTTTCTGGGCATCCTCTCCGGCTGCGCCTGTTTCATGGAGGATCTGATGCACTTCTTCTGTCGTGATGTCAGGATTGTAAGCCCGCATGATTCCCACAAGGCCAGACACAATCGGTGTGGCCATGGAGGTGCCGTTATAGCTGAGGTACTTGCTGTCAGGCACCGTAGATAAAATATTCACGCCT
>CAZLKP010000026.1:8615-11070 GCA_964560095.1 uncultured Bacteroidia bacterium | reverse complement strand
GAGAGGCAATAGGCATTTTTAATGACGTGTTAGTATTGGAGAAGGAAGCTTTTTTAAGCTCCGGATCGAGGGCACCTACCACGATAACTCCGTCAATATTAGCGGGAGAAAAGCCTTTGGCGTCACGGTTGCTGTTACCAGCAGCAACGACTACGATGGCCCCCAGCTTGCGGGCATACTTGATGGCATCTGCCTGGGCTTTGGGTGGGCGACCACCAAAAGCGGGTCCACCAAGAGACATCGAAATTACATCTGCACCATCCTCCGCAGCTTTAATGATAGCCCTGGAGACTCTGAGGTCTGTTCCTCTGCCGTAATCATCCAACGCAGCATAGCCAGAGATGATCACATATTTTCCTTCCCAGTTCATAGATGCCACGCCTTTGCCGTTATTGGCAATAGCACCGGCCAGACCAGCGCAATGGGTGCCGTGGGAATGCTTGTCATAGTCACCATCCGTACCACTACGGTCGTAGGCTTTGGACAGGTCCTCATGTTCGGGATCTACGCCTGTATCGACAATGGCTATACGGGATTTTTGTTTGGGCTTGTGCTGGCCGAGCATGGCATACACCTTTTCATATTGAAGCACCTGTGCGTACCATTGCTTGCCGAAATAAGGATCATCAGCAGCATATCCTCCACCGGCAGGAGAGACTTCAACAGGGTCGGGATAGGTGTAATCATAGGAGTGGTTAAAATCGGCCTGATCTACGTTTTCTGTATCCGCATTCAGTTCGCGGCGGAGCCGGTCTGCTTTTTCGGGGCAAACATGTACGAGATAGTATTTACTCAGATCCTTGTCTTCGGAAAAATCGACCAACGGGAATGCTAGCTCAGTGGTGGCTCCAAAGCGATGAAGTAGCTCCTGCATGGCAGGCTCATCAATTTGATCATCTTCTCCTAATTCTACCAGAAGTTCAGAAGGTGAATGGTCGTGAGCAGCACAGAAATTTTCCTTTTGCAGAGAATCATACGCAAACATCAACATGTAAATTCCTCCGCCAATGATGGCCGACAAAAGGCCAGGGACCAGAAACAATCGGAAGTTGGTTTTTTTAGCCACCAGGAAGATAGAAGAAAGGGTCATGCCAGCTCCGAAATCGATCAGCAAATGAGGAATTCGCCGGAAAAAACTGACTTCTGTATAGACAAACTGAAAGGCAAATGCCACCAACAAAAGAATGAAGGTGGGGAGGGGATTAAACCGTTTTCCTTTTTGTCGCCCAATGATGCCACGGGCAAAAAAGTAAAAGGCCAGCGCCACAAGTCCTGTTCCAATCAGATGGGAGGTCCACATATTTCCTAAGTCTTAAAAAGTCAAAATCCGGAACATGACAAACATTCCGGTGTAGGCTGAGACATTACATTGATGAGATTTTCTGGACATTTACTTGCTGTCCCCACATGAAAATGGAAACGCCGGAAGCTGGCGTAACAGAGGCTTTTATTTTCATTCCTTCCTGGCAGTATTTGTCAGGAAGTGATTGGGTTGGCTGATATTGCTGCCCGTCAGAGCCAACTATGCCCCAGAAGCCACCGGAGAGATTAACGTAGGTAACATGCCCGGAAATGTCCATAGATAAAAATTACTTTTTATAAATACGCATTCATATTCGCCGAGGTTTCAATTTTAGTGAACCAAACCTTGCATCGCATGAAAGAAAAAGAATTTGGGTTGTCGGGATCACCATTCCCGGTCTTCCCATTCCTGTCGCCAGCGGGGCTTGTCCAGAATGGCATCAATGATGTAGGAGCGTTTGATATCGGTGATGCTTTGGAAGGGGCGATACGTTTTTATTTTTCGCACTGGTTTTGGCTCTGTATTTTGAGGCGTGCTTTGGCTCAGCTTTGATCCGGTCAGAAAGCCCTCAGAAGCCTCCGGGCGAGGTTCTAACCGAAGAACTCGCTGCACTTGCGTGTAATTCCTATCTTTGATCCCCAATCGGATCCACAGGTAGCGGAGAAAAACGATCAGAATGAAGCTGAGAAGGGCGCCGATCAGTGTGAGAACATAGAGCATATCTGAAAAATCCATTGTTGTGGGCAGTGAAATCGTTCAAAAATTACAGGCAGAAGGCTAGCTATGCAACTGACCAGTCTGGAAATATTTGGGTTTAAGAGTTTTGCCGACCGGCAACGCTTCGTGTTCGATTCCGGAATCACCGGCATTGTAGGTCCCAATGGTTGCGGAAAATCCAACATTGTGGATGCTATTCGCTGGGTACTAGGGGAGCAGCGCACCAAAAATCTGCGCTCCGATAAGATGGAAAACATCATCTTTAATGGAACCAAAAGTCGGCGTAAAGCCAATTTTGCCGAAGTCTCTCTCACCTTCGAAAACACCAGAAACATTCTCCCAACAGAGTATTCCACCATCACCATCACCCGCAAACTCTACCGATCCGGTGACAGTGAGTACCAAATCAATGGCGTCACCTGCCGCCTGAAAGAT
>CAZLKP010000026.1:1622-8605 GCA_964560095.1 uncultured Bacteroidia bacterium | reverse complement strand
GTTTCCTACGCTATCATTGAGCTCAAAATGGTGGACGAAATCCTCACCAATAAAGACAAAGAGCGGAGAAAATTCATCGAGGAAGCCGCCGGGATCTCCAAATACAAAATTCGCAAAAAGCAGACCCTCAACAGACTCAAAGATACTGATGCCGACCTGGAGCGGGTGGAGGATTTGCTCTTCGAAATCGAAAAGAATCTTAAATCGCTCGAAAAACAGGCCCGTCGCACCCAGCGCTACTTTGAGATGAAAGAACTCTATCAGCAGGTTTCCTCCCAGTTTGCTTTTCTCGCTTCCCGCAGTATCCGCGAACGTCAACGCCAATTGGAAGCACTTTCCGAAAAATACCACGACGACCTGCTGGCCTTGCAAAGCGGAATGGCCCAACGGGAAGCCCGCCTCCAAGAGCTCAAAAAGCAGCTCCTGGACGAAGAGAAAAATCTCAGCTCCCGACAGTATGATCTGAATCAGCACCTCCGCAAAATTCAATCGGTCGAAACTGAAAAATCCATCAAGAATGAGCGCCTGAAATATCTCCAGCAGCGAGAGATCGCCATCCAGAATCAGATAGAATCTGAGCATCAGCAGCTCCAGCGCACCGAAGGTGTCATCGTAGAGCTGAAACAGGAGGGAGAAGAAGCCTGGCAACAGCTGGAGTCGGTAGCTGCCCTTGAGGAAAAAGCAAGGCTGGCCCTTGATCAGGCTAAGGCCACATATGAGCAGGAATCGACTCAGGCGGAAGAACTCTACGAAAATCACCGCTCCACCGAGCTGGAGTTGCAGCAGCTGACCCGTGAAAAGGACATGAAAAAGGTCCAAATCCAAAGTCTGGAATCAGAACTGGCCCATACCCGTGAAGACTGGGAGCGCAGAAGTGGAGAACTGGATGCTTTTTCTGATAAGCAACAGCAACTGGAGGCTGAAGTCGAAGCCCTTGGCAAGCAGGTCGATGAGCTCCGGGAACGTCGTGAGGCGCATCGGCAGGAACTCGGAGAGACAGAGGCGCAGGTATCGGGAAAAAAAGACAGCGTTTACAAGACCAATCGCCTCATTGACGCGAAACAAAACGAATATAACCTCACCAAATCGCTTGTCGAAAATCTCGAAGGATTTCCCGCCAGTGTGAAATTTTTGAAAAAAAATGCCCGCTGGATGAAGGATTCACCGCTTTTGTCGGATGTCTTTTCCGTGCCCGACACCTTTAAGGTGGCACTGGAAAATTATTTCGACTCGTATTTGAGCTACTATGTCGTCGAATCTCGGGAAGATGCCATTCGTTCTGTGCATCTGCTGAATGATTCCTCAAAAGGTCGTGCCAATTTCTTTATACTGGACGAATTGGAAAGCTTCAAACCGACTAATCCGCTGTTGTTTACCCAGGCCCAGCACGCCATGGATATAGTAGAATTTGCAGAACCCTATCGCAAGCTGGCTTCCTATCTGCTTGGCAATGTGTATTTCGTGGAACACGAAGAGGAAATCCCGGAGGAAATTCCGGAGAATGCCGTCTTCCTCATCCACACCGGCGGTGTGTCTCGCCGTCGGTTCATTGTGAGTGGAGGCTCTCTTGGACTTTTTGAAGGAAAACGTCTGGGACGCGCCAAGAACCTCGAAAAGCTAGGGAAGGAAATCGAGAAACTAGAAAAGCAGCTCAGTTCGGAGCAAAAGGAACTGGACAAAACCGTTAAGAAACTTGAGGAGCTCAAGCGGGTGAATCTGCAGCAGGAAATCGAACCGCTACAGCATGAGCTCTCTGCTAAACAGCGCGATCTTTCCGTGTTGCAAACCCGCGAAAAAGAGCACAAGGAGTTTCTGGCCCGTACGGGTCAGCGCACGGAATCGCTGGAATCCGAAATCGAATCCCTCACAACAGCCATCGAAAAAGCCGATCCGATCATCAAGCGTGACCTAGAGCGCTTGCAGCAGATGCAAAGCCAGCTGGCCTCCCAGCGCATCAAAGCACAGGAAGCCGGAGATCAGGTCGATGCGTTATCGAGAAGATACAATGAGGCTCACATTCGCCTGATACATACCAAAAACCAGGTCGAAAACCTCCGTAAAGAACAACAGCAAAAAGAAGAGGTCGTCGCTAACCTCACCAACAATGATACCCGCCTTAAAGAAGAGCTCAGATCCGTCCGGAATGATACCGAGGAAATCATCAATGCCAACCTCATGGACGATGAAGTGATCGTGACCATGTATCGCCAGAAAAAAGAGATGGAGGAGAGCGTCGGCCGAATGGAAGAGAAAGTCGGGATGGTGAAAAACCAGATCAGCCAGGTCGAAGACAGCATGGGCGGCGAGCGCCGAAAGCGGGAAGAACTCTTGCAGCAGCAAGCCAATCTCAAAGAACAAACCGCTGATATCCGGGTGGAGATGAACAGCCTGCGCGAACGGATGTCGGTCGAGTTTCAGGTGGATCTCACCACCCTGGAGGAAGCCCAGCTCTTTGAACAGCCCCTCGACAGTTACGACCTCGATAAATTGGAAAACCAAATGCTCTCCGTTCGTGGGAAAGTGCAGAACTTCGGGGAAATTAACCCGATGGCGGTAGAGGCATATGAAGAGATGAAAGAGCGATTTGATTTTATCAACGGACAGAAAGAAGACCTCCTCGACGCCAAGGCTTCCCTCCTAGAAACCATCGCCGAGATCGACGAAAATGCCCGGGTGAAGTTCCTCGATACTTTCAATCAGGTGCGCGACAACTTCCAGCGGGTATTCCGCACCCTGTTTTCGGAAGATGACAAGTGTGACATGCTGTTGCTCGACGAAGCCAATCCGCTCGAATCAGACGTGTCCATCATTGCCCGTCCCAAAGGCAAACGACCGCTCACGATTAAGCAACTTTCTGGCGGAGAGAAAACTCTCACGGCAGTGGCTCTGCTCTTTTCCCTCTACCTCATCAAGCCTGCCCCCTTCTGTATTTTTGACGAGGTGGACGCTCCCCTCGATGATGCCAATATCGACAAGTTCAACAATATCATCAAGGACTTCTCTCAGGACTCACAGTTCCTCATCGTCACCCACAACAAGCGCACCATGGCCGCCACCAACGTGATGTACGGCGTCACGATGGACAATCCCGGCGTCTCTCGCGTCCTTCCCGTCAACATGGAAACCATGCCTGTGGCAAGGTAGGAGAGGAAGAGTTTGAGTCCGGGAGATAGTATGTGACGGAATCCAGCGATTTGGCTCACCCCCTAAATCCCCCTCCAAAGGCGGATCAACGGCCCTCGTCGGCGCGCAGATCCGGCGCTGCAGGGAGATCTCATTACTCCGCTCCAGTCTCGCTGGTTCCTGAGCCTGTCGAAGGGCTCGCCTCTCGCAGCGAAGCAGTCTCATCTCCCGCTATGATCTCCTCCCCAATCACATCCACATACAAGGCCTTGCGGTTGGTGATGATCGACGGAATCATGGCGACGAAGAGGAGCACAAAAGCCCATGTCATGTCGAAAATCCAGACCATGCCGATGACGGAAATTCCAATCAGGCTGATCAGAATCAGACGACGGGTAAGCGTCGTGTCCGAGACGTTGAAGCCAACTTCGACCTCTTTGTGAGCCGGGAGGATCACCGTACCGTTGATCTTGCCGAAGCCTGAAGTTACACGCACAGCGTGCTGCCCATCCGGCAGCTTCACCTGCTCCTGATCGCCATTGCGCAGCGTGCATTCCTTACCACCAACAGTGAGCTTGATCAGCTGATTTCGGCCAAATTTCTGCTTGATCCGGGTGAGCTTAATGCTGGGCATAGGTTGTTGTGGGTTTGCTATGTGAACTGGATTCCAAAATACAAATTATATGAGGGATTTTCTTCACTGCTGCCACAGGTTGGTCCTGCGCTTCGGGCTACGTATCTTAATATGTTATCCGCAAATGCAATATCAAACTAATGAATTACACCCGCCGAACTTTCATCCGAAACGCCGCCCTCGCTTCCGGAGGAATGCTGGCTGCGCCTGCCATCCTGGCCAAATCAGGCCGCTATCTGCCTTCCGACACCATTCGTGTTGGTGGTATCGGTATCCGAAATATGGGGTTTGGTGATCTTGTGAATTGCCTCCGACAGGAAGGCGTAGAATGTGCCGGGATCTGCGATGTGGATCAGGAGGTGCTGGATCGCCGGCGCCAAGACATCCAGGATGAATTTGGGGTTACCCCGAAAGTATACATGGACTTTCGCGACATGCTTGCGGATCCGGATATCGATGCTGTGGTGATCGGAACGCCGGATCACTGGCATTGTCTTCAAACAGTGCTTGCGGTGGAGGCCGGAAAGGCGGTGTATGTGGAAAAACCCCTGGCCAACTCGATCGCTGAATGTGAAGCGATGGTAGCCGCTGTCCGGCGCCATGATGCCATCGTGCAGGTGGGACAGCAGCAGCGAAGCGGACAGCACTGGCGGGATGTGGTCGATTATGTGCAAGCCGGGGAGATTGGCAAGGTAAGACGGGTGGAGGCCTGGGCTAATTTCGCCTACGGAAAGGGAAATGAGCCGCAACCCAATCAGCCTGTACCCACTCACCTGAGCTATGACAGGTGGCTAGGGCCTGCGCATGCACGGCCATTTAATCCTGGTCGTCTTCACGGTGCCTGGCGCCATACCTGGGATTATGGTGGCGGTTTGCTCACCGACTGGGGGGTTCACCTGATTGACATGGTGCTCTGGGCCATGGGCGATACGATTCCCAAAGCCGTCTTGGCCTCTGGCGGTATCCTTCAATATCCCGATAACTTGATTGAGACCCCCGACACGCTCGACGTGGTGTACAACATGGGCAACTGGACTTTTCACTGGTCTCACGTAGCCGGCGACCAGGTCAAAAAATATGATAGGATCTACGGGATTGCCTTTGTAGGTTCCGAAGGGGTGCTGATCGTCAACCGGCAGGGATGGGAAGTGCGGGCACCGCAGTTGGACGACAATCCGGAGATCCTGAAGCCCTTCGCAGAAGGAGTTGGAAGTAATCACCTGGCACACGCTGCGGATTTTATCGATGCTGTCCGGAATGATCGGGATCCGGTTTGTCCCATTGAAATAGGTCGGGACGCGGCAAACTTTGCCCAATTTGGAATCATTTCCCATCGAAGTGGCCAGCCAGTGATACCGATAAATGGCATTTCTGCTTTGATGGATCAGGACAACCTGCGACCTTTCGTAAAACCTGAGTACCGTTCTCCCTGGATTTTTCCTCATTGGTAATTCACCTTAAAAACACCTCATGCGATTCATTTTTCTGCTTTTTGTCGCCATGATTTTCACGGTTATTTCCTGTGAAACCTCTTCTTCCGAAACTGGTACTGATTCTCCCTACCCAACTACCGGGTCTATAGAAAAAATGGACGATCGCCTGGATGAGATCGTTGCCCCCGGAGCCGTGATTGAAGTGCTCACCGATACATTTACCTGGTCTGAGGGTCCAGTGTGGATCGGTGGAGAAGATGGCTTTCTGGTATTTACGGATGTGCCGGAGAACAAAGCCTGGAAATGGAGTGAGGAAGGCGGAAAAGAATTGTATCTGGATCCTTCCGGATACACGGGGCCTGAAGGAGACCTTTCCGGAGGCGGCGCCAACGGACTGCGTCTGGATCTAGGAGGAAACCTGGTGCTTTGCCAACACGGAGACCGTCGGGTGGCACGAATGATGTCGCCCGTGGAGTATCCCCAATCGAAGTTTCAGACCATTACCGACAATTATCAGGGAATGCGGTTCAACAGCCCCAATGATCTTTGTTATGATAGCGACGGCTATTTGTATTTCACCGATCCCCCTTATGGCCTGCCACTGGGGCAGAATGATACCATCAATCGTGAACTTTCCTTCAACGGAATATATGTAGTGCTGGAAGGACATCCTGTGGAATTGATAGACAGCACCATGACACGACCCAATGGGATCGCCCTTTCTTTGGAGGAAGATCGGTTGTACGTGGCCAATTCCGATCCGAATCAGTTTTACTGGAAGGTATTTGAGCGTCAGGAAGATGGCCGATTTGGGAATGGGCAGGTATTCCTGGATGTGACAAGCGAACGGAGTGAAGAGAACAAAGGATCGCCAGATGGACTGCGTGTGATGTCCACTGGCGAACTTGTAGCCACAGGTCCCGGAGGCGTCTGGGTCATCTCGTCTGACGGTACCCCTCTTGGTCGCATCCGTACCGGTGAGCCTACTGCAAACTGTGAGATCGCTGCCGACGGCTATCTCTACATGACCGCCAATCACCAGCTGATGCGGGTGAAGATGGAACGGAGGTAGTCCAACTTTAGAAAAATGTATTGTGTGTCGGTCTGAACAGATTGGCTACCAGTAAGAACATGTGTTCATACCGGAGATGATTGACTGATTTTTAGGCCATTGTTGTACCTGAACCTTGAGTAGCAGGCAACAAGCAATGAACATAAAGGATAAACATCTCATGCTTGCATTCCTGAAATTAAGGCTCATTTCCCCACCATCTGGATAAGGAAGAATAATCCTGCTTTCGTAATTGGTAAACAATGGAGGTTTTTTCCTTACTTGGCACCATGAAAACGTTCAAGAGGTTCGTTTTGCTGCCGTTGTTATGGATGGGTTCGGGGCTTTTGGCCCAGGAGGACCTGCTGGTGCGTTCTCTGACGAAAGAGATCAGGCCTGATGGTCCACAGCCGGTCGAAGAAGTCCTTTATTATTATGACAACCGGCAGCAGCTGGTTTCGGAGGTTCACCTGCAAACCTCGGCTGGCAGCGGCCAATGGATGCAGGAGTATGAGATTGACTATAATTACGACGATGTCGGGCAGGTGACTGGGCAGGAGAAGCGGTTTTATGATGACCGTTTGGGGCAGCTTCAGGTTCATGATCGGCTGACCTGGACGTTCGACGAGGCTGGGCAGCAAACCAGTTACCAACTGATTCGTACCAGACCTCTGGATGATACTGAGGAGGGATTTCTATACACCTATACATACGATGATAATGGCTGCCAGACAGAACGCAT
>CAZLKP010000026.1:0-1612 GCA_964560095.1 uncultured Bacteroidia bacterium | reverse complement strand
GGCTATTCCTGGTCTAAAGCATCAGAAACGTTCAGGGCTTTTGATCGGGTCGTGACGATTCCAACTCGTGACTGCCTTCCATCGGTCGTCGAATCGTTCAATGTTGATTCTGTCAGCCGGGAATTCACGCTGTCCCACTCCCATCGCTATGCATATGAATTTGATTCGCTCGACCGTCCGGTTTCGGAAATTACATACCGTACAGATGGGGCCACCGGAGACAAAGAATTGGTCAGTGAATTTCGCATAGCCTATGGGGATGGATTTGATATCCGGACCTATCACCGTATCCCCAACAACTATAGGTATGAAGCGCTCACCACCTACGATGAATCTGATCAACCTGTGTATCGGAGGGAGAGCTCCAATGTGTACAGCGGCGCAGCGATAGAGCCTACCCAGGAGACCATCTGGACATATGACTCATTTGGACGGCAAATCCTGAAAAAGCGTTTTCAAATCTGGAACTCCGAACGGTTATTTTGGGAGTCTGTGACCATTGACTCTGTTCAGATCGCAAATCAGATGACTGAGAGATTCAAGATCAGAGAGACCTGGACAGCACCTGATACCCGACTTCGTCGGCATACCACTGTCTCTTCTGAAATGGCCCGCTGTGATGGAAACCCTGAGCTCCTGAACGAGCATTTTTACCAGGATGGTTTTGTTTCTGCCCATCCACGATTGACCGAATTCGGTTATGCAGGATCGGCGGCCTGCAACCCGGTCGAGCCTGATCTCTGGCAACTAGATGTATTTCCGGTGCCTGCGACCAATAAGCTGCACGTGCGAAGTCCTCTGCTATCGGCTGGAAACACCCGGGTTCGGCTTTTGAATACACAGGGAGCCACTGTCATGGAGAAGCAGACCGCGTTTGCCCATGGATTGATGCTAGATGTGTCGGGATTATCGGGTGGAATATATGTTCTGGTGATCGATGTGAACAAAATCATCGTTTACAGAAAGGTTTTGATTGAGTAGGTTGTTTCAGAAAATACTGGCCCGTCTCAACCAGCCTGTGAGACTCAGGCGATCTTTGGATGCAGGAAGCACTTCGTGTTCCAACCTGGCGCTTTCGAAGATCACTGTTCTTCCGCCCATTGGTAGGATTTTGTGAGGATTATCCCCGTTTTCCGTTGGTACATGCAGCACAATTTCCCCTCCGTCTGTTGGCTTCCATGCTTCATTAAGATAGGTAACCACACTCATCACACGGGCATCGTCCTGCTGAAACTGGTCGAGATGTCGTTGATAACATGTACCGGGGGGATACACGGCATAATGAAATTCGCATTCCTTGACCCCGAGGAAACAGGTGCGGTTGAGATAAGCGATCAGGGCTTGCATGTTGGTCAGGAATTGGGCTTCAGCCAGGAAGGCATCAGAGGATTCAAGCCAGAAGATATTATCTCCCCGGATGCTAATATCGGTGAGGGAATCATTCCCCAGGCCAATTCCGGCCTGCTGGAAGGACCCTTGCTCCCACCGCTGCAAGAGGCGGTGGCGCAATTGTTTGACCGTGGGTTCATCCACAAACCCATCGATCACAGCGTATCCCCGATCCAAAATACCGGTGACAGCCAGCTCAAACAGCGTCCCTGTTAATGTCTTG
>CAZLKP010000025.1:10481-21626 GCA_964560095.1 uncultured Bacteroidia bacterium | reverse complement strand
TTGGATGGTTACAGTTTTTTCGGGGATCCCCTCTGAAAGCTCGACAGGAGCTCAGCGCCATACTTCCAACGAAGAGGAGCAACATCGCCATCACAATTGTTCGTACAGGTAATCTCATAAATCCATTCCGTTTGTTATTTAGCAAGTTAAGGGAAATCAAAGAGAGCGCCAGGTGAAATCCAGATAAAACAAAACAGGATTCGCGTGGAGGTGAACCCTGTGATAATTGTTGAACACGGGAATATTTGCAGAGGTCCTAACCCAATTCCATAGAAATCCTCTTGCGGATCTGTGTGACGTTTTGCTTGAACATTTTATCAGTCTCCATCAGGTCGCTCACCGTATGTAGTGCATGAATGACCGTACTGTGATCGCGGCCACCAAAATGGGTGCCGATGGCTTTCAGTGAATTTCTGGTCATCTGCTTGGCGAAATACATAGCAATCTGCCGGGCCTGCACGATGTCACGCTTGCGAGTTTTGCCTTTCATCGCTTCAATATCCACTTCCAGGTGCTCCCCAACGATATGCTGGATCGATTCGATGGTGACTTCCCGTGACACCGTATCAACAAAGTTCTGAAGCATAGCCCTGGCTAGGTCCATGTTGACATCTTTGCGATTCAGGCTGCTTTGAGCCAGAAGGGAGATCAAAGCCCCTTCGAGCTCACGGATATTGGAATTGATATTGTGTGAGATAAAATCCACCACTTCTGGGGGAAGTTCTACCCCATTTTGATACATTTTACTCATCAGGATTTTCTTCCTGGTGTCGTAATCAGGATTATCGAGGTTTGCGCTGAGACCCCACTTGAAGCGGGAGAGCAGTCGTTCTTCCATGCCTTCGATGTCATTGGGAGATCGGTCAGAAGCCAGCACAATCTGCTTTCCGGATTGGCGAAGGTGGTTGAACACGTGGAAAAAGTTTTCCTGGGTCTTATCTTTGTTTGCCAGAAACTGAATGTCATCCACCAACAGCACATCAATCATCTGGTAGAAGTTCATGAAGTCGTTGACCGTGCTTTTTCTGACCGCTTCAATAAACTGGCTAATGAACCTTTCTGACGACACATAGAGGACCGCCCGCCGGGGCGTGTTCGCTTTAATTTCGTTGCCAATGGCTTGGAGTAGGTGTGTTTTACCCAGCCCTACCCCACTGTAGATAAAGAGTGGATTGTAGGCTGTAATTCCGGGCTTATTGGCCACGGCGAAACCAGCTGAGCGGGCAAGCCGATTGCAGTCTCCTTCGATGAAATTATCAAAGGTATAACTGGGGTTGAGGTTGGACTCAACTTCAAATTTCCGAATGCCTGGAATGACAAAGGGATTGGGAATTGGGCCAGAAGACTGGATGTGATTATTGAGGCTTCGGGCACTAGAGCCACCGTGTGCTGAGGCTGGAATTCTCACTGAAGATGGCTTTCCAGTCTGGTTATTATCAATAACAATGGAATATTCCAATCGTCCTTTTTCACCTAGGGTCTCGGTGATGGCTTTCTTCAGTAAAGATACATAGTGTTCTTCCAACCATTCGTAAAAAAATTGGCTGGGCACCTCAATGGTTAAGACGGCATCTTCCAGTTTCAGAGGGACGATCGGTTTGAACCATGTCTCAAAACTTTGGGGGGCAATATCATTCCTGATTACCTGAAGACAACTTTCCCATATGTCAACATAATTGGTTGGCATCATTCCGCTAATTGTATTTGCAATTGTTCTCTGGATGTCGAAGTAGCACGCCTCTATCTAAAGGAGCGTAACATTAAATTTCTCTAAAAAAAAGGTGAAAAAAAACTTGAAAATAAAGGGGGTTTTGGGGGTATAAAAAAAACATGTAACTCTCTAGTTATCAGTCATATGCATCTAAAAAATTAAAAACCGCTTTCTACACTGTTAGATCGGCATTTTGGCATTTTATTTCATCGAAATGAACTATTGTTAATAGTTTCATAATCAATCAAATAGGCCGAGAACGATCGCAGGGCACCCAAAATAGCACTCCGGAATCATTAACATTTCAGCCGACCGTTTATTTGAAAAATGAACAAAAAAGAACCTGCCTCCTTCCAGGAATAATTTTTATTCCAGACTGCCTCTGAGTAATCACGCAGCGGGTGAGTTTGCTAAGGATTTTATTCCTTTCACTTCTCTAGAATTTCCCCTCGAAGAATCAATTTCTGAACATCCTGCTTTAGCATTTTTGTGGCACCAAGAGTAGCCGGTTGCTCTTGGCTTGCCCACGTTTTCCATATTTTTTGATACAAATCCTTGCCTGTGGCGTCCTCTGGCAGGCTTTGCAGGACTTGTGCGATGAGGCCCCGGACCGCCACCTGGGTAGTCAAAACCTGGTTCCAGGTAGCTGGCAGGATGTACAATTGCTGGGCCAGGTTATGATCAAATTCCTCGCGGATATTCTGGTCTAACAACATGGCATATTGCCTGGCATCCAGATTGGCAGGCCGTACTCGGTTGAGGAGTTGGTCGGGTTCAGTTCTTGCGATAAACAGCAGGACACGCTCATAGGCATGAAACAAAAGTGACCGCTGATCTCCGCCAATGCGGGCGTGTAACTCTTGTTCCAATTCTTGCTTTTTTTCTTTGAGTTGCTGTTGCTGCATCAGGCGCATACCCAATAACACCAGGCCGGCTGGGAGAATGAATTTTAGGATCTCAACCAGTGATTCTGCAATGTCCATAATCAATCAGTCAATTTGTGGGGTTGGAAGTCCTGCCCATCGGGCAGCCATGGCAAAGCTATGGATATCAATTTGATGGCCCAGCCACTGGTACATAGATACATACTGCTGGCAATCAGGCCTTTGTTGGGAATCCAGCCAGACCCAGGAAAGCTGTGGGTCAATCCTGTCATCTTTCGCTCCCAAAACAATATAACGCTTGGGGCATCGTAATGACGCTAAGGCCGGGATTTCAAGCTGAGGGATATCCATACTCAGAGCAGGATTAAACAACAAACATTCCAGCCCGAGATCTTCGCTTAGCCAAAACCCAAGCCTTCCTCCTAACGAACTACCCACGATAAATGTGGCATTTCTCCGAAGAATTTCGTCTTTCAAGCGCCGATAGGTGTTGGCTTCAGATCGATAATCAATATGCTGGGCAAACACCTGATGACCATGTGCCTCCAACCATCCCATCCTGTCGGGATTGGGAGAACTGTCCAAGCCGTGAATATAGAGGATGTTCATAGCAGCTTGCAATCTGTAAAAACATCTGTATTTTGACCAAAAAAGCTGATATGAGAATCCTGGTTTTTCCGACCATCTGTCTGTTGCTTATGGCTCCATCATGCCAGGACAAAACCACTACAGCCATTAAAAGGAGCCAGATTGCTCGGTCCTGGCTCCGGGATCAACCGGATTCTATACAGCGGTGGGTCAGATATTCTACCTTTGACCCCTACGAAAAAGGAACCTACTACATGAGGGATACCGGCAATCTAGCGTATCTTGAACTGGCGGCCAAAGGGGTGTTTCACGAGTATGATTCATCCCAACAGAGCTATGGGCAGTGGTTTATTAATCAGGCTGACAGCTCTCTTAACTTGAGGTTTGAGGTCAGAAATAATCTTTTGATTACCCGAAAAACAAAACCTGAAGCTAAGCGCCAGCAATATAAGCTGGTCAAGATGAGCAAAGACTCGCTAATCTTGGAAACACAGGGTCGCCATGGTATGCTGGTGATCACCTACCTTCCGGCTCCCAACCAACCCCAGGAAGAGGAATAGCACTTATGGCACGAAGACTCGATCTCGAAACCTATTTTCAAGGGATCAGACAAGGTGACCGGGTAATTGTAAGCCGGGCAATCACCTTGTGTGAAAGCAGCCGCCTGGAAGACAGGGAGCTCGCCTCTGCGTTGCTTGAACGCTGCCGACCATTTACCGGCCAATCCATCCGGCTGGGCATCACTGGATCCCCAGGGGTAGGCAAAAGCACCTTTATTAATCGTTTTGGTATGGAATTGATTTCGCTGGATCACAATGTTGCGGTCCTGGCAATTGATCCCTCCAGCAGCAGAAGCAAAGGGTCTATCTTGGGAGATAAAACCAGAATGGATCTTCTTGCTCATCATCCGCAGGCCTATGTGCGACCCTCGCCTTCTGCCGGAACACTTGGAGGGGTAGCTGCCAGAACTCGGGAAGCCATTCGGATTTGCGAAGCAGCCGGCTATTCCTGGATCATTGTTGAAACTGTGGGAGTTGGGCAGAGTGAAACCGATGTCCGGAATCTGGTGGATATTTTTATGCTCCTGCTGCTCCCCAACGCAGGCGATGACCTTCAGGGTATCAAAAAAGGAATCATGGAAATGGCCGACCTGCTGGTGGTCAACAAAGCAGACGGGCCTTCCCTGGATGCAGCCAACAGGACCAAGGCCCTCTACAGTCAGGCACTGAGATTGTTTCCCGTACAGGAATTTGGGTTAAAACCAGGCGTGTTGCTTGCTAGTGGGCTGGAGGGAAAGGGGCTTTCAGGCATTGTTTCCTCCCTCAATGAGATCAAAAATCACGCGATCGGCAATCACACCTGGGAAAAAAGAAGAAAAAACCAGGACCTCACCTGGTATGAAGATGCGATCAGGGAAGGGCTGACAGAACGATTCTTGAAAGTAGAAAAAACGCATCGGCAATATGAATCCTTGAAACAGGAAGTAATTAGCGGGGCCACGGCCCCAGCGACGGCAGCAGCAAAATTGCTGAATTCTCTTTGATTAATCGCGAAGGAATTGGTCTCGCTTCAGGGCCTGCCATAAACAAAAAGAACACCCGCCTCCTATCAGATGAGTGCTCTTTTCAGCCAGAATATGCCGAAACGATCTCGGTCAGTACTCATCCTCATTGAAGAGGAAGTCATCTTTTGTGGGATAGTCGGGCCAAATTTCCTCAATACTTTCGTACGGAGAATCCTCATCGGGAAGCTCTTGAAGATTCTCAACCACCTCAAGGGGGGCGCCGGAGCGCTGAGCAAAGTCAATCAATTCTTCCCGGGTGGCAGGCCAGGGCGCATCCTCCAAATAAACAGCAAGTTCCAAGGTCCAGTACATGGTGCGCTACCATTAGATTTTTAGAAGTTGCGCAAAAATAGAATTATCCGTTCCAAAATCAAGCTGTTTTCTTTCCATAACGCAGAATTCCTCTCTCACGTAAAACAAGGAATCTTCAATGATCGCTGACCATTCCTGGGAGCGAGAATCTCTGTTATATTTGCCTTTCACAAAGCCTATATCAATCCCAACACCGGATGACCTTTCTTAATCCAGCTGCCCTGTGGGGCCTTTTGGCTCTTCTCGTGCCGATTATCGTTCACTTTTTTAATCTTCAGCGGCCCCGGCAGGTGTTGTTTAGCAATGTTGCCTTCGTCAAAGAAGTCAAACGAACAGTCGTTAAGCGGCTCAATTTTCAGCGCTGGCTGCTTCTGTTGCTGCGCCTGCTGGCCATTGCTGCGATTGTCCTGATGTTTGCCAACCCGGTAAAACTAACCTCCAACCAAACCATGTTGCAGGGCAGCCGATCCGTCGCTTTCGTGATTGACAATTCCCTCAGCATGGAAAGCTCTAATGAGAGGGGGGAATATTTCCGCCAGGCTATATCCCTGACTCGAAACCTGATCAATGCCTACACCCAGGAAGATGAATTTTTGATTACAAGCGCGTCAGACCTCTCTCCTCAGGCTGGATTTGTAGGAAAAGACGATGTGCTCGACCACTTGGAAAAACTTCGCATCGAACAAAATACCCGCAGTCTGGCCAACATGCTTGCGATCACCCCCGGACTGTTTCAACGTTCAGGCGGTGCCATCAGGGAATTGTATATTCTCAGTGACTTCCAGCAATCCACCGTTCTGAAAGATTCGATGGAATCGTCCATTTCAGATTCTTCGCTGAGGGTCCACCTGATCCCGATCGCCAGTCGCCAGCCCGCCAATGTGTATGTAACCGACCACGAGATCAGTTCCCGGGTCATGGCTTCTGACAGGCCTGTTGGATTAAATTTCACCCTCGTCAATGATGGAGATGCACCGGTTCAGAACTTGAATGTCAGAGCAGTTCTCGAAGGAAAAGTCGTGGCTATATCTAACCATAACCTGGAAGGAAACGAAAGAAAAAATATTACCCTCACCTTTAATCCTGGAACCACAGGTTGGCTGAATGGCCATATCGAATTGGACGACCAACCGGTAGACTTTGACAACAAGCGGTTTTTTTCCTTTTATGTTCCGGGAAAAGAACGGCTCCTCCTGGTTGAGTCTGCCCCTGCCCCCAATTTAAGCGTACTCTTTGAGGAAGTGTTTGATCAGTTTGATGTCACGATCCTCAACGATAGGAGGCTGGCCAATGTATCATTTTCTGATTACCAGGGAATTATCTGGGCTGGGGCAAACAGCTTCAGTAGTGGTCTGACAAATCAGCTGTCACAATTTATTGGAAACGGTGGCAATCTGATGCTGTTTCCAGGATCGGAAATAAATGTTGCCAGCTGGAACGAATTCCTGAACACCTTAAATATCGGGCAACTGGATGATGAAATCAGGGTGGAGGAAGGAATTGAGGCCCGTACCTTCGATTTACAGCATCCGGTGTTTGATGGCGTCTTCTCTTCTTCGAAGGCTAACGCGAAACCAGATCCGATTCGTGTATTTCAATATTACCCGATCAATTTATCTGGTGCAGTGGCTCAATCCAAAATTATCCAATTGGAGAATTCTCTGCCGTTTATGGTGGAAAGCCGCTTCGAAGAGGGAACTACCATTCTGTTTCCTGTATTTCCAGGCAACAAATGGAGTGATTTTCAGGTAAAGGCTGTTTTTGCCCCTTTGATGTTTCGCTCTGCTCAATTGATGAGCCAGTCTGGACGCATCAGCCTGGACCAGGAAATTGGCCAATACACTCCCTTGGTGGTAAAGGCCTCCTCGCAGGAATCTATCAGCCTACGCAATGCCGATGGAGAGATCTTTACACCTGAGCGCTATGACCGTGCTGGCGAAACACATCTTGTTTTTGAACGGATGAAGCTGGACGCTGGGAATTACAGCATCATTCAGGCCGACACGGTTCTTGCAGCCGTGTCTTTCAATGTGACGGATGAAGAATCGGCGCTGGCATTCGCAGATGAATCCATGCTCCGGGAAAATCTGGAGAACGAGGGCCTGGAAGATCAGGTGGATATCCTTCCCCGCTCCAGCGAGGTCCTCGCTCTCGAAATCGAACAGAGTCGGGAAGGCTGGCCCCTGTGGCGATGGTTTTTATGGGCTGCTATCATTTTTTTGCTGGCTGAGGTGTTGATCCTCGGCGCTGGTAGGAGGATTTCTCTGTGAAAAGCATCAACAACAGGTAATTGATATTATCTTTGCAGGTGCGTCTGGTCTGAATATTCATCTACACATTCATGGTCACTACACTGCTGAGACATGTCATCATCATTGATCCTGAAGGACCATATCACGAACAGGAAGTAAACCTCCAAACCGACCCTTCTGGCAAACTCACCATTCTGGAGGGTGATCCTGGGGCAGGTGAAGGGCGTGTGGTAGATGCTTCCGGCACATATCTTTCACCCGGATGGGTGGATACGGGCACACATCTCCAGGATCCTGGCCATGAGTGGATCGAAACCTTGGCGGCCCTTGCTGAGGCTGCAAGGCGGGGAGGATTTACCACCTTACTCCCCTACCCTAGCTCCCTTCCAATTGCCGAAAACGCTGAGATCATACGCGCCCTTCGGTCTGCCTGTGAGAACCTCCCGGTGGAGGTTATCCCCCTGGGTGCAGCAACAGAACAGCTGGCTGGCAAAGAAATGGCCGGATTGTTTGAGATGCATCGGGCAGGTGCGGCCGGGTTTTCAGATGGGCCTATCGCGGTCCACCAGGGCAGTACACTCCTGAGAGTGCTTTCCTACCTGAGAGCGTTCAATGGGATTTTGCTACAAGGAGCTATTTCTCGCGAATGGCTGGAAGAGTCTGTCATGCATGAAGGTCCGGTCTCTACCAGCCTGGGGCTCTCCGGCATGCCGGACGTTGTAGAGCTAAATTTGGTTCAAAAATCCCTGAATACCCTTCGATATGTCGGGGAGGGTCGCATTCACTTTCATCCCCTTTCCGTACCCGATGCTATCGATCAGATTCATGCGGCCAGCATGGAAGGCCAGCATGTGAGTACCGGGGTTCCGACATACCTGTTTGCTTTTACAGATGAAGACCTGTTGAGCTTCGATGAGAATCTAAAGCTAGTTCCCCCAGTCCGAAGTGCAGACATCCAGTCACAGCTTCGCGCACACATATCAGAAGGGAAAATCCAGGTATTGTGTTCAGGCCACCGAGCAGAAGGAAAAGAAGAAAAGGAGGTAGAATTTCAGCAGGCAGAGCCCGGGATGCTAAATCTTCAAACCGCTTTTTCTCAGGCTGTGGAGGGATTGATTCAGACCGGCCATTTGGGAATATCTGAATGGGTGAAGATGGTTTCGCTCAATCCCAGAAAGATCTTTCGCCTGAAAGAATGCCATATCTACCAGGGGTCAGATGAATGGACCTGGTTTAGCCCTGACCACACCTGGAAGCTGACGGCTGCCGATATTCCTTCCCGCGCCAAAAACTCTCCTTACCTGGGCAAAACCCTTACCGGATTGATCAAAGGATCAGCTGTGAAAGGCGAGGCCCGCTTGTATTTCGAAGCATGACAGACCCGGACGGTTGGGAATAACAACAAAGAGATTTACCTTTGCATTACTGCTTTTTCCCTGATTGCAACTTTGAATGAAGGCATCTATCAAAGAAATCGCCCATTTAATTGGCGCTGAGGTCGAGGGAGATCCGGAAACCGTGATTGATCAGATTTCAGGACTGGATCAGGCAGGAAAAGGGTGCCTCTCTTTCCTGGCAAATCCTAAATACGAGCCGCTCATCTACGCCACCGGAGCTGAAGCAGTCATCGTATCTACGGATTTCAAACCCAAACGAAATCTAACCCCCACCTTGCTCAGGGTGGCTGATCCATATTCAGCCTTTTCAGGGCTGCTGGAATTTGTTGCTGCACAGCAATCCAATTTTCCGAGGCTGGGTATTCATTCTTCTGCTATCATTGAAGAAGGGGCAAACGTGGATCCCGAAGCGCATATCGGTTCATACTGTTATGTCTCCGCAGGAGCTACTATAGACAAAGGGGCTATTCTGTTTCCTTTCGTCTTTGTCGGAAAAGAAGCCGCCGTGGGGCAGAATTCTACTCTACATGCGCATGTTACTATCTATCACGGATGCCGCATCGGTAAACAGGTCACCATTCATGCCGGTTCGGTAATCGGTGCTGATGGCTTTGGGTTCGCCCCTCAGTCGGATGGCTCCTTCAAAAAAGTGCCCCAACTGGGTATTGTCGAAATTGAAGACGATGTGGAGATTGGGGCCAATAGCTGCATTGATCGTGCAACGATTGGGACAACGATAATTCGCCGGGGCGCCAAAATCGACAACCTCGTACAGATCGCTCACAATGTGGAAATCGGATCTTCTAGCGCGGTGGCTGCTCAGACAGGTATTTCAGGAAGCACAAAACTAGGTAAACACGTGATGGTAGGTGGCCAAGCCGGGTTTGTCGGACATATTGAGATTGCCGACGGCACCAAAATCGATGCTCAATCAGGTGTCAATAGGTCTATTCAGGAGCCGGGAAAAGCTTTTCGCGGCTCTCCCATTCAGCCTCACCGGCAGCAGCTGAAGTCAGAACTAATGTTTCGCAAACTCGCTGAAATGGAACAGCGAATCCGAATGCTGGAACAAGCCAATTCCAACCAACCCCAGTAACCACTCTCTCCCGCTTATTTCCCATGCACATGGATCTACAAAAGCAACATACCATCCAGGGGCCTGTCTCCGTACACGGTATCGGTTTGCACACCGGCAAGCCTGGAAAAGTCACCTTTCACCCGGCAGGACCCGATCATGGCATCGTGTTCAGAAGAGATGACCTGGATGGGCACCCTGTGATTCCGGCATTGGTTGATCATGTCGTGGATACCTCCAGAGGGACAACCATTGGAATCGGTGAAGCGCGTGTGCATACCATTGAGCATGCTGTGTCAGCCCTGGCCGGATTACATATCGACAATGTGTTGATCTCAGTAGAAGGACCTGAAGTGCCTATTTTGAATGGGAGTGCCATTGGGTTTGTTGATGCCTTGTCTTCTGCCGGAATAGAAGAACAGGATGCCGAACGTCGCTATATCGAAGTGATGAAAACTTTTTCCTGGGAGGACGCAGAAAATGGGATCTCTTACCACGTAGAACCGGCAAAAGCATTCGAAGCCCATGTATCCATCGATTTTTCTTCTGATGTCCTTGCAGCCCAGGAGGCTTCGTTTTCGTCTTCCAAGGGGGATTACACAGAAGACATTGCTCCTAATCGCACATTCTGTTTTCTGCACGAAGTCGAAGCTATGTATGAAGCTGGCCTCATTCAGGGCGGAACCCTTGATTCTGCCGTCGTGCTGGTAGACCGTCAGCTCTCAGATCAGGAATACCAGTCTTTGCAATCCAGGTTCGGAAAACTGGCAGCCAATCCGTCTGCAGGGGTTTTGAATCCGGATGGCATGCGAAATGACAATGAGCCTGCCAGGCATAAATTGCTGGACCTGATCGGTGACCTCGCTCTCGCCGGAGCACCAATCCGCGGAAAAATCACGGCCATCCGCCCCGGTCATTCCGGCAATAAGGCCTTGGCGCAAAAAGCCAGAAGCATCCTTCTTCGACAAACCATGTCTCTGAGATTTATGAAAGGACTCGAACCAGGAATCGTATTTGATATCAATGCAATTCATGAAATACTTCCGCACAGATATCCGTTCCTGCTGGTGGATAAAATCGTTGACTTTGATGACAACACCATCATCGGTATCAAGAATGTGACCATCAATGAACCCTTTTTCCAGGGGCATTTTCCAGGCAATCCCATTATGCCCGGTGTGCTACAGCTCGAAGCCATGGCTCAGGTAGGCGGAATCTTGTTATTGAATAATATCGAAAACCCAAAAACGATTTGGGTTTATTTTGTGGCGATAGACAACGCCAGATTCAAAAAACCAGTTAAACCGGGAGACATGTTAACCTTAAAACTCGAAATGACTGCCATGAAACGGAACATTTGCA
>CAZLKP010000025.1:0-10471 GCA_964560095.1 uncultured Bacteroidia bacterium | reverse complement strand
ACAGGTCGGGGTTATGTAAATGACCAGCTTGTTTGTTCTGCTGATCTGGTGGCAAGCGTAGTTCCTAAATAATCATTCATGACGCCAAAGGAAACGAACCAGGACTACTCATTCTCTTCTGTCAGCGAACAAGCACGTATTCACCCCTCTTCCCGGATCGGGCCTTTCTCTACTATCCACAGCGATGTGGTCATAGAAGAAAATGTCCGGATTGGGTCTAATGTCACCATTTATGGTGGTGCAAGAATTGGGAAAGGCACCCAGATTATGCCGGGTGTTGTCATTTCCTCTGATCCTTCCAGGCTGGAATTCTGGCGCAGGGAAGAGGAGGCAAAGACAGCACTGCAACCGCTGGTTCAGATTGGCGAACACGTATTCATTGACTCCAACACCGTGATTCATGGTGGAGTAACCATTGGAGACGGATCTTGGATATCGTCTCAGGTCACAATCCACGACGGAGCCAGAATCGGGAAAGGGGTCAAAATATTCCCTAATTCTTTGATCTCAGGCATGCCGCAGGATCTGAAGTTCTACGGTGAAAAAACAACCCTGGAAATCGGTGACAACACGATCATCAGACAATCCACTACACTCAACCGTGGCACAGAATATCACGGAAAAACAGTTATTGGTAAAAACTGCCTCATCATGGCGTTTGTTCACGTCGCGCACGACTGCGTCATTGGAAACAATGTGATTGTAGCCAACGCTGTCAACATGGGCGGCCATGTTGAAATTGATGATTTCGCCAGAATCGGCGGACTGGTCGGTGTGCACCAATTTGTTAATATCGGTAAGCATGTTATGATTTCTGGTGGATCCAGGGTCAGTAAGGATGTTCCCCCTTACGTCAAAGCCGGACGAGAGCCACTGCAGTATGAAGGCGTCAATTCAATTGGTCTCAGACGCAATGGGTACAGTAATGAAACCATTCACCTGATTCAGGATATCTACCGAAAAGTGTTTTTATCAGGGATGAACACCACCCAGTCGCTGGCCTACATTGAGGCTCACCTTCCGGCAACAGAAGAACGCGATGAAGTCATCACCTTTCTGCGAAAATGTAGCAGAGGCATCATCAAGCGCCCGGGTACCCTGGGAGAAGATGACGCGGATATTCATTGATGCCTGATGAAAGACGAACTGACCATCACCCTCAATAGGGTTGGGAAACAGTTTTACCGCTCTTGGTTGTTTCGCGGTATCACTACATCCATGGATGCCGGAGAACAGATTGCCCTGATCGGAACCAATGGGTCGGGAAAATCTACCCTGATGCGCGTCATTGCAGGTCAAATGTCACCGTCTGAGGGGAAGGTCAATTACATAAAAAAGGGAACCATCATCCCCGCTGTTGACCGCTACCGTTATATTGCCTGGGCCGCTCCTTACCTATCGGTATTTCCTGAACTCACTTTTCCAGAGCATTTCCGGCTGCAAAATCGCTTTTCTTCCCCTTTGGTTTCTGCCGCTGACGCCCTGGAATTGCTTCAGCTTCAGTCTCATCGCCTGAAACCACTCAGATACTACTCTTCAGGCATGCTCCAGCGTGCCAAGGTAGGCCTGGCATTATTTCAGCAGAGCGATATCCTTCTTTTGGATGAGCCGACCAGCAATATGGATGACCATTTTTCCTCCATGATCCTGGCGCTCATCCGGACTTACGCCCAGGACAGAACCCTGATTTTGGCTTCCAATCTAGAGAGAGAATATGGGGAAATTGTGAGGCAGATACATTTGGGAGAAAGGATCGCCTCATGAATAAGTTTTTTGTGGTTTCTCTTCTGTTCGCTGCCCTGATTCCCCTCAGGTCTTCTGGACAATTCCTAAATTCTAGAACCAATGTTCCGGTGTTTGTAGACGGGGATTTTCTGGGCCGTCCCTGGGAGGGAGGCTTCAATCAGCCGCAGTTTTCTATGGCTGACCTCGACCAGGATGGTGAACCGGAATTGATTATATATGACCGGCAAGGTCTGTCTCCTGAAGTCTTTCGATGGAACGCCATGGATCAGCAATGGGAATGGCTGCCTGGAAAGGGGCAATCATTCCCGGTAGCTAATGACTGGATGCTGGTACGGGACGTAAATTGTGATTCATGGCCAGATATTCTGATGTCCCATCCGGACACATCCGGTGTCAGACTTTGGCTGGGAACAGGCCGGTATCAGTGGATGCTGGACCAGTCATTACTTGCAGCTGATGGAAAGATGTTATACGTCCTGCGGACAGACATACCTGCGATTACGGATATTGACAATGATGGAGACGATGATATTCTGACTTTCGATGAGGCAGGATCCTTTGTGGTATGGTATGAGCGACTGAATGACTGTGATTCTGTGGCTTTTACCATGAATTCTCTATGTTGGGGACAGTTTTCAGAAGCGGGCTTGAATAATCAGATTTTTCTTAATACTTCCTGTTTGAACGGCGATCCAGACCTCGGTCCGGAAAGCGGTGGTGGGCATGCCGGATCTACCTTGGCTGCGCCTGATGTCGATGGAGATGGATTGCCAGATTTGTTGATCGGTGACCTGAACCAGAATACGATTACCTATCTCCACAATGGCGGAACCAAGGCCTTTGCTGTGATGGATGCCATTGAGGTGCCTTTCCCTTCCGGGCCTCAGGCCGTGCAGGTTCGGAAATTCCCGGCCACCTGGCCCATGGATATTGATCAGGATGGTGACACCGATCTTCTTGTATCGCCCAATGATCCGGTTGCTGGTAGAAATGTCAACCAGATATGGCTATACAAAAACCAATCCCAGGGTGCCTGGAATCTGATCCGATCGGGGACAGACTGGTTGGTTGGCGACATGATTGATGTGGGTGAGCGAAGCAAACCGGCTCTGACAGACGTAAATGGGGATGGATTGTTGGATTTGGTTATTGGCAACTTTACCTCCCGCAGCGGGAATGATGGCGGCACCAGTGGACTTGCCTGTTTTTTGAACACAGGCACTTCCCATTCTCCTGCCTTCGACCTGATCAGTTCTGACTGGCTCAGTATTGGAAGTCTGTTTAATCCGGCCATTTTTGGGTTAAGCCCGTCTTTTGGAGATATCGACCTGGATGGAGATGAAGATCTTGTGCTGGGTGATGCAGATGGGCATATTCATTTGTTTTTGAACCAGGCAGCCCCAGGAAACTCCATGCAACTTCAGTTGTTCGAGCCAAACTTTTTGGGACTGGATGTGGGCAACAGTGCGACACCTACCATCGCCGATCTAGACCTGGATGGAAAAGCAGACCTGGTGGTTGGAAGTGAAAACGGCACACTAACCTGGTTACACAATGCTTCCACTATTGGAAGCAACATTCAGTTCCAGCCTCCTTTCAGTGATATGGGGCAACTCTCTGCCCACAACTTGGGCAGCCTGGCTCCTTGGTTTCGTCAGGATAGTATGGGGGCATGGGAACTCTGGCTTGGGACCTCTCAGGGACAACTGAGAAGATATATGGATATAACCCCAAATCTGAGCGGTGGTGCTTTCACGCTAATAGATTCCTCATTTGGGGATCTTCCTTTGATTCCCTATCTGGCACCGGCCATTCTGGACCTGGACGCCAATGGTAACCTGGACCTGCTGATTGGAAACCAGAAAGGAGGCCTCTATTGGTATGAAGAAACGGATGTGAATGGGATCTCCCAAGCCCCATTGCGAAGACAGGCCTCCTGGACTGTGCAACAGGCATCCAATGGCGAAATACGGCTTATTACCAAGGCCCCCCTTTCCTTCCCTGCCCGTTATTGGATAATGGATCTCAATGGGCGGCTCCTTTCTGGCCAGGCCCTGCCGGCTGGTTTCCGGGAATTTCCAGTGCAACTTTCATCTCTTCCTCAAGGGGTTTATATCATCCGGATCATTGACCAGAGAGGGTTTTGGCACAAAAAAATCCTCCTGAATAATTGAGAATCCTGTTTGGTTGTTTAGTTTCAAAATCAGCCTGAAACAGGCGTGGGTATCGGTGGCTTTTGCTATTCCTGCCCTTCAATTTTTCACAAAACCCTTTACCTACAAATAACATGAGTTTTATTGAGGACTACCTGCAATCCAATAAGGATCGAATGCTGGATGAATTGGTGGCGTTTTTGAAGATCCCATCCATTTCTGCCGATTCTGCCTATAATGACGACGTCAACAAGGCAGCCGACTGGTTGGTTCATCAGTTTGGCAAACTGGACATGGATCGGGTCGAAAAATTCCCAACGCCTGGGCATCCCATCGTGTATGCCGAGAAAACGGTAGATACCTCCCTTCCCACCGTTCTGATTTATGGTCACTATGACGTACAGCCACCTGATCCCATGGAATTGTGGAACAGTCCTGCGTTTGAGCCTGTGATCAAGGACGAAAAGATCTACGCTCGCGGTGCCTGCGATGACAAAGGGCAGATGTATATGCACCTCAAAGCCGTGGAGATTTTACAGGCAGAAGGCGGGTTGCCCTGCAATGTGAAGTTTCTCATTGAGGGAGAAGAGGAAGTGGGGAGTGAAAACCTGGAAGATTTTGTCAAAGTACAGAAAGACCTTCTGTCAGCAGACATCGTTTTGGTATCTGACACCTCCATGATTGCCAATGATACACCCTCGATTACTGTCGGTTTGCGGGGCCTCAGCTATCTGGAAGTCCATGTAACCGGTCCAAACAGGGACCTTCACTCGGGTGTTTACGGCGGGGCCATTGCCAACCCGATACATGTGCTGTGTGAAATGATTGCCTCGCTCAAAGATGAGGACGGAAAAATCACCATTCCAGGCTTTTATGACAACGTGGAGGAGCTCAGCGCAGAAGCGCGCGAAGTACTAGGGCAGCGGCCATTCGATTATGACGCCTACAGGGCTGATCTAGGAATCAAAGACACCAGCGGGGAAAGCGGCTACTCACCTCTTGAGCGTGCCACCATCCGCCCTTCCCTGGATGTAAATGGGATCTGGGGCGGATATATCGGAGAAGGAGCCAAAACTGTTCTCCCTTCAAAAGCTCATGCGAAAATCTCCATGCGACTAGTGCCCAATCAGCAATCAGATGAGATCACGGATCTCTTCAGGGATCACTTTCGGAAGTTGGCTCCCTCAACGGTTTCTGTGGAGGTCGTGCCGCATCATGGTGGGGAGGCAGCCGTGGTATCGACCACCTCTCCCGGATATCAGGCAGCTTCCAAAGCTATGGAAGCCACCTTTGGAAAGGTGCCCATTCCCACACGGGAAGGAGGTTCTATCCCAATCGTAGCCCTGTTTCAGGAAGTTCTGGGCCTGGAAACCGTCCTGATGGGCTTCGGCCTCAACTCTGACGCCATTCACAGCCCTAACGAGCGCTATGGCCTGTTCAATTACTTCAAAGGAATTGAAACCATCCCTTACTTTCATAAACATTTCTCAGAGATGGCGGGAGGCTGATGCTCCCCGTTCTTCATTTCCCAATTCAGGAGGCGATTCCATCCCTTGTGCGTAAATCAACTTCCTATGGAATCGCCTCATTCTTTTTTTGTTAATTTCCTGGATGAAAAAGAAACTCCGGAAATGGGGCATCCGACTGGGAATTCTCCTGGTATTCCTTCTGGTTCTCTTCCTGGTTCGAGTACCGATCCTCAAAGGATTGGCTGGATTTCTGGATCACACAGATGTTCCGATCAAAGTAGATGCAGGGTTTGTCTTGTCTGGAGCTGCCAGTGAGCGCACCCAACGTGCGATGGAGATGTATCCGGCATTTGCCCCGGTTCTTGTCACCACTGGAGAAATGGTTTCTCAAGCGCTGCTGGCCCTGGACCAGCATTACACCAGTGCAGAAGTCATGCGGGACGCTCTCTTGCGAGCCGGTGCAGATTCTTCCGATGTCAGAATGTTGCCCAGAGGCACGAGTACTTACGAAGAATCAGAAGAGATTCTGGGGTATTCAGTCGGCTCAGGATACAAACGGGTCATGATTGTCTCTTCCCTTCATCACACACGACGTATCCACCATGTGTTTGAACGGAAATTCAGGGAGGCCGACATCGAAGTGGTTGTCATCGGGGCACAGCCGCTTGATTATGATCCCGGCAACTGGTGGAACGATGAGGAGGGCCTCATTTTCGTGATGAATGAGTATGCCAAACTAGTATACTACTGGTGGAAATATTAGCTCCCTGGACAAGGGGCTATTTGATTGAGGCTTTTGCCCTCGGGTTCGCCTTGGTGACCAGCAGAGCTTCCCATTCTCCATAGGTCTTTAGGCATATCCACTCCTGATCCTGCAACGTAATCCCGAGTTCTCGCTCACAATTCATCACAAGCTCAACCAGGTCGAGAGAATCTAGCCCAAGATCTTCCCGAAGGGAAGCATGCTTTCGGATGGAACTTTGATCCAGCAAAAACAGTTCGTCGAGGAGGGATTTGAGAACGCCTGGCACATCTTTTGGTCCGGGCCATTCCAGTACCTCCTTTCGGATTACGGGTTCTGTTTCCGCTACGACAAAATTGGTAAGTTCATGCGCAAGGTCGATCGCTTGTTTGTGATACATTTTATGTTGTCTGATTCGACATGACTCAACAATACTCATTAACACTTCCTCCGAGAAGGAGGGGCTTTCATCTGATTACGCGTGAAGTCCTGGATACGGTAAAGACATGGCCTGAAAAGGGTATTCTGAACGTGTTTATTCAGCATACCTCTGCCGGTCTTACCATCAATGAAAACGCGGACCCCACCGTTAGAGAAGATTTTGAGACTACCTTTCGGCGCATCGTTCCGGAAGGACCTTCCGATTACATTCATACCCTGGAAGGCCCGGATGATATGCCGGCACACATCAAATCATCCCTGGTTGGTGCTTCGCTAACTATTCCGATCAGGAATGGACGGCCTGCACTCGGTACCTGGCAAGGGATTTATTTGTGCGAGTTCAGAAATCGCGGAGGCTCTCGAAACCTTGTCATTACGGTTTGGCGTTGATCAAATTACAAGCCATTCCTAGTCCATTTTGCTGTACTATTTGCCGAATCGGTCATTTCAGCGATTGAATTGTCACTCTTACATTCTCACTGGTAAAAAACTCCATGATTCAACTCAATCATAAAGTTTACGGTCAGGGACCTGCTTTGATCATTCTGCACGGCCTGTTTGGTTCCCTGGACAACTGGGTTACTCATGCCCGGCAGCTCGCCGAGCACTACAGCGTATTTCTCCTTGACCAAAGGAATCACGGTAAATCTCCACATACAGACGAATGGACCTATCAAGTTATGTCTGAGGATCTGCACGAATTCATGGATCAGCATGGCATCATGCAAGCCCATTTGCTAGGGCATTCCATGGGAGGCAAAGCTGTGATGACCTTTGCGGGGGAATACCCCCGCCGCATTGACAAGTTAATAGTAGCGGATATGGGGATTCGGCAATATCCCCCCCAGCACACAGGAATTATCGACGCCCTGCTGTCAGTTCCTCTGGGTCTGATCGGCAGCCGGCAAGATGTCTCGGAGCACCTTTTGTCCAAAATTTCGAACAAATCCATTGTCCAGTTTTTGCTCAAAAGTCTGGGCAGAGACGACGAAAAACGCCTGCAATGGAAGTTCAATCTCCAGGTGATTGCAGAAAAATATGAGGAAATCCTTGCTCCGATTCAGAATGAATTTCCGTATGACGGCGAGACGTTGTTTTTATCAGGAGAAGAATCAAATTACGTCAGTCAGAAGGATCATCCTGCCATCCTGGAGCAGTTTCCAAATGCCCGCTTTGAAGTTTTACAGAAGGCCGGACATTGGCTTCATGCTGATCGTCCGAAAGCCTTTCTGGAATCTTTGATCAGGTTCCTCAACGGATAGTTGATGATCTTGCTGGAATTGTCCATTTTTACAAGAAATCTACACCCATGTCGACATTCCGGCTAATACCATCCCTCCTGATTGCTTTTTTCCTCGTTGTGATTCTCTCAGGTTGTGAGGAAGGAACCAAAGAGCCCACCGAAAATAACCTGATCGATACGCTTGAACGCTCAGATGAAGAGACAACCCGCGGGCTGGAGGTTTCGGCCATGCGTCCTGAACTGATTGGAACCTGGAAGCTGGTAGATATGCGGATGGGCAATGAGCCCCTCGCCCAGGCTATTCCCGGCAACAGCTATGTTGAATTTCTGGGAAATGGAACAGTCGCCCTAATGTCGGATGAATTCGAACCCGATACCGCTGCAGTATCTCAAAATGGTGATATGCTGGGGTCTACTGTCTGGTTAAGTGATCAGCGAATCGATTCTCTCACCACCTCACGCCTGATTTTGGTGGAAGAACTTGACGGTGCAGAAATCTCATATATCTACGAAAGACAGTAAGAGTTCGGAATATTTCATGTTGGATCAGATCATGATCTGGTTTGGGCAACAGGATTCCGGCTCGTTATTTGCGAAGAATAATAGGGCCGCATCGCTCATTCGGTCTAAGTTCTGTCTTCTATTCTTTGTTCATGATCCGGATCACGGCTTGCGCCAATTGGCTGGCCTTGTTTGTTTTCTCTTGCTTCTCACCTGTACTGGGCCAAACGACTTCCCATCAGAAATCGCTTTCGGTGGGGGTGGATATGCTGCAGTATGCACCGATTGGAGAGCAAAGCTTTAATGGCAGAACACCCATGGTCCCCGGTATCACGCTGGGATTTACAAGATATCTCCGGCCTGGGTATGACTTTCGGATTGACATGAACTACACCCCGTTACTTCAAGATCCCATGAATATAGAAGCGATCTTATCTTCCAGAATCGCATTCAATTACGGGTTGGTTATTAAGCTGAATAATGGAATCTTTCTCAAAGAATCGGTACGATTTGCTCCTTTTTTCCTGATGGGAGCCGGCGGAAGCTATCATGCCGGGAAGCCAGATGCCTTTTCTCCGTTCCGACTGGGGATGGATGTGAGGCTGTTTGGACCCAATCATTTGCGGTTTCAGGCTGGCAGAAATGTGAGCTGGAACCGTTCGCCACAACCCTGGCATATCTCTGTGATGTATGTCTGGAAATTTCAGGTCCCAAAACCAGTGCTACCACTAGATCAGCCTACCACCGAAAATGTCATCGCACAGGTGATTGACCCGGACAGTGATGAGGATGGAATTCCTGATGAAGAAGACATTTGTCCGTACGAGGCAGGGCTGATTCAAGATGATGGGTGCCCCGTCGATACGCCTAAAGATACGGCTGTCACTCAGCCAGACACACTGATGGTTGCCGCAGATAGTCTTGTTCCAGTGCCACAGGCAGATTCCACTTCGGAGCCTGTGTTGCCCCCAACTGCGAGTGATACCACCGACGCAAGATTTGTCGCCGAATCAGACCCTGCGCCGGAAACAGATGCGAACTTTCTGGAGGAAGAACCGGAGACTCCTTGCGGGACCATCGATTTTCCTGTCATCGCTTTCGCGGCCAACCAATCGACCCTGAGCCAGGCCAACAAGGAATTATTGATCCCAATAGCGGAACAGCTCAAGGCCTGTCCCAGGCTGACATTGCGCCTGGAAGGACATGCCAACGAGAAGCGTGACGAAGATGGCAATCTGGTGCTATCGATCAAGCGGGCCTACAACATTAAATATTACCTGGTGTATGAACACCATATCTCCCAACAACGGATCATTTCCGGAGGTGCTGGGTCGAACGCTTCCGATCAATTTATTCGTACTGTTTCTTTTGATTGGTCTTCCTGATTTTGGACCATTTATACACAAAATCTTACAGGTCGCAAAAAATCAAATTCCCTTCGTGCCAATTCCGAAAAAACTGGCCGGATATTTGATCTATTTTGTGAGCAAACCTTAAGGTTCATTCACCTATGCGACTGCGCTTCTCTCTGCTTTTCCTTGCCATTGCTCTGATTCCTGTTGCCAGCACCGCGCAGACAGCTGTTCGTCCATACATGGCCGGCCTATCTGCCAACTTCTTCGACTATCAAGGGCCTCTGACTAATAACTACGGTCAAATCACCGCTTTTGACCCGGGAATTGCTTTTGCTGGATATGGCTATATCAGCAATTCCTTCAATTATTCACTCAATACCACCTTCGTTCCGGAGGTGATCTATCCGACCTCCGAAAATACCTTTATTAATACATCGATGCTGGATGTGAAGGGAATGTTGAGGTGGACGATCCTGAATCCGGAGAAGTCTTTTGTGCCTTACGTCGGCACAGGTGTGGGATTGAACACGGCATCCAATAATCTGAGCTGGTATGTACCTGCTTCCCTGGGTTTTCGGATAAAATTTACCGACAACTTCGGATTGCAGTGGGAATCTACCTGGCAGCAACCCATCAGGACAGGTGATTTTCAACCAGTCTCTCACATGGTGGGTTTTGTATTTGCCTTGCCAAAAACCAACAATTCTCCCAGTCGAAAGGAAGAGCCAGAACCAGAAGATCAGCCGATTGCCTCTCTTCCCGACCGTGATAGCGACGGTGTACCTGACAGGGATGACCAGTGCCCGGATGAGAAAGGGTTA
>CAZLKP010000024.1:0-21764 GCA_964560095.1 uncultured Bacteroidia bacterium | reverse complement strand
CCGCCACTTCTGTATGCCAGGTACACCGGAGAAAGGAATAGTCCCATATACGAGGCCCTTGCCGTCACAAGATAGGAGGCCTCTCTGCGCTTCCCTATGGGACCGGAAAACCTCAGTTTGGAAGAGAGCAGGCCAAGGGAAGCTTCTTGCTCGTATTGATTGCTACTTCCCTCTTTCAATTGCACATCCAGCACCGATGCCACGCTGCCTCCATACCGGGCGGGATAATTTCCTTTGTACAAGGTAACCTG
This sequence comes from uncultured Bacteroidia bacterium, assembly GCA_964560095.1. Classification (GTDB taxonomy): domain Bacteria; phylum Bacteroidota; class Bacteroidia; order J057; family J057; genus JANQTF01. The sequence continues at coordinate 21,513 of CAZLKP010000024.1, read as the reverse complement.
TTCGATTGCGTCGGTGTTGAAGACAGATACGATCCCAAACCAAGAGATTTCCATAACATAAAGGTCTACAAACCAGATAGGGACTCATGTGTATTCAGATCTATTCTTTCAGCCGTCTGAGAAATGCTGGTTGCGCAACGAGTAAAAAAAATGACAACATCAATTATTTCACCACTGTGAATGTTACCAAATTGATAAATTTAATAACTCGCACGGTCTGCACGCTCATGCTTGCCTGTTTCGCCTCCTTCTTCATTCTCCCTTTGCCTCATACCACGGCTGGCACTATCTTTGGCCGCCGATTACCTCAATCTCACAGATATATGAAACCCACATTCAACGTCATGGAAGAGTTGCGCTGGCGCGGTATGATCCACGATGCCATTCCCGGTACGGAGGCGTATGTCAATGAACATTGTGGTTCTGTCTATCTGGGCGTGGATCCCACCAGCGATTCCATGCACATCGGCAACCTCGTACCGGTGATGATGTTGGTGCATTTTCAGCGGGCTGGGCATACGCCTTTTGCCCTCGTTGGCGGCGCTACGGGTCTGGTCGGTGACCCCTCCGGCAAAGACAAGGAGCGGAGCCTCATGACTGTGGAGCAGGTGGAGCGCCATGTGGCCGGGATTCGCAAGCAGCTGGAGCATTTTCTGGATTTTACCGCTGACAACAAGCCCGTCATGGTCAACAACTATGACTGGTTCAAGGATTTCCGCTTTCTGGACTTCCTCAGGGATGTGGGCAAGCACATCACCATTGCCTACATGATGAGTAAAGAGTCGGTCAAAAAGCGCATGAGCGGTGATAGCGGCATTTCCTACACCGAGTTTGCCTACCAGCTCCTGCAGGGCTACGATTTCCTGCACCTCTACAAAAACCACGGTGTCAACATCCAGGTGGGCGGCTCCGACCAGTGGGGCAACATCACCACCGGAACCGAGCTAATCCGCCGCATGGAAGGCCATGAGGCAAAAGCCTTTGCGGCCGTGTGCCCACTCATGACCCGCGAAGACGGCTCCAAATTCGGTAAGTCGGCTGATGGGGAAAGCGTGTGGCTGGATGCCGACAAAACCTCTCCCTACAAATTTTACCAGTACTGGATGAATGTGGGCGATTCAGATGCCGAGCGCTACATCAAAATTTTTACCCTCAAATCCCACGAGGAAATTGAGGGCCTCATCACCCAGCACCTGGAGGATCCCGGTCAGCGAATTCTCCACAAGGCCCTCGCCGAGGATATCACGCTGCGGGTTCATGGTGAAGAAGGCCTAACAGACGCGCAGTTGTTGACCGATTTTTTCTTCGGACGTATCAAGACGAAGGAATCTTTGGCGAATCTCAGTTCAAAACAATGGAAAGAAGCCGCCTCTTCCTCAGAGCTTGTAAGGTTTGCCAAGGACAGACTGGAAGGGGGAGTAGGGGTATTGGATTTGTTGACTGAATCTGGTCTTACTGCTTCCAACGGGGAAGCCAGGCGATCCATCCAGAAAGACAAATCTGTCAAAATCAACATGGAGCAGGTTTCGTCCATCGACGCGATCATTTCCGTGAACGATGCGTTTTTGGGTCAATACCTGTATCTGCAAAAAGGCAAAAAAAATAAGGTTATCATTGAAATCACGTAATCGCTACGAATGAAAACGTCCTTTCTGCTATGCTGCCTGATCGCCGCCGGAAGCTTGTTGAACGCACAGCAGGGGGATATTTTTCTTTCGAGATATCTGCCAGGCGGTCCGGAGCTAAACGGCACCGAGGTGTCGATTTTCAACGCTTCAGACCGGGCTGCCGACCTCTCTGGCTACATATTGAGCTCCCGATACTGGGTGCTAGAGATGCCTGCGGGGGTTCGGGTGCCGGGGTTGTCTTCTCTCACCTTTTCCTCTGATCCGGAAAACGGGACGCTTCATCTGGCCGGATTTCCTCAGTTTCGGAAAATCATGGACGAGTCGCCTGAACAAGGGGATTTCATCGCGCTTATCCGGGGTAGCAGTGGCTCCCTCATAGACGGGCTATATCTATCGGACAGAGCTGTTGTCGGCTTTTTGCCGACAACACAGACCCTCCCTAACGGTAATCAGGTAGTGGTCCCCCGCGAATCTCACCCCCGCTGGGCGCCGCTCCAGGTGATTCCCGATCCGGTCATGGCCTACGATCGGAATGAAGGCGTATGGGGTGCCAACACACGAGAAGGAAACCTCTTCCCAGCTACCCGATACTTGTTTCTGCAGGGCCGTCCTACAGAAAGTGGGGCGGTACTGATCAAATGGAAGACAGAATTTGAAACCAACTGCCTCTTTCATCGCATCGAACGAAGCGAAGACAATGTTTCCTTCAACGAGATCGGCCGGTGGCCCGGCTTCCTGAACTCTAATGAACTGCGTGATTATCAGTTTCTGGATACTACGGTAGCCCTCAATCGCTCCTATTTCTACAGAATTCGCCACATTGATCGAGCAGGCAAACCTGTGACTTCAGAAACCATTCCAGTAAAAACCTCGAAAGCCTCCGGCTTTAACTTCAGTGTCCTTAAGGAAGGATCCAACGATGTGCAGTATCTCCGGATTCGGTACTCATCGCCCAAAGCCCAGAAAGTGAACCTGAAACTCCTGGATGAACGACTGCGGCAGATCGAAGTGCTGAGTACAGGCTCCATAGAGCCTGATCGGGAATACCTTGTCACCTATCGCAAAACCCTGGCCCAGGGGGTGTATTATCTGATGGTGGAAACCGAAGACGGCCGCTACCACGAGGTGGTGGTTATCCAGTAGGGGAATCGTATTTCACTTTCACCAGAAACAATCCCTGTGCGTCCGCAGCCGGCCCAGCTGCACGGCGATCCTGCGCTTCTATGACCTTACGGAAATCTTCCACGGTCCAGCGACCACTTCCCACCCAGATCAGCGAACCCATAATGGCCCGCACCATGCCCCGCAAAAACCGGTCGGCCTGAATGTGAAACAGGATCAGTTCGTCACGCTGCTCAAAACGGGCCTCATCTATGCGGCAATAGTTGGTCTGGTTGTCTGCGTGGGCCTTGCAAAAGGATCCGAATTCTCTGTACTCCAGTAGGAGATCAGCAGCCTGCTGCATGCGGTCAGGATCCAGCGACTGTCGAACCCACATGGCCTGGCTGCGATACAGCGGTGATTTTCTGGTCACGATCTGGTAGGTATAGGCTCGGGCCGTGGCCGAAAAACGGGCGTGAAATTCAGGATCTTCCGGCACCCACATCGACTTGACGGCGATGTCGTAGGGTAGCAGGCCATTGAGGCTGTTGACAAAGGTGTCGGGCAGGAAATCCTGCCAGTCGAAATGTGCGATCAATTGCCGGGCATGGACCCCTGCGTCGGTTCGTCCGGCTCCCACGATGGGGACCTCCGTTTTCAGTAACATTGCGATGGCTTCCTCCATACGCTGCTGCACAGACATGGCATTCTGCTGCCTCTGCCAGCCAGCGTAATCAGTTCCGTCAAAGGTCATGTCAATCGCGTAGCGCATGGAAAGATGTTGCTGAAGCAAAACTACGCAAGCCGTTGGATTTTAACGACAGTGGCACCGAATCGATCGAAGACTGGAAGAGAGTAGCTTCTTGATCGCTTCGCCACAGAGAATTACAGGGGTATCCATAAAGGGCACTGATCATGAAACGAATATTGTGAACGCTCTGCGTCGAACTCTGTGGTATTATTCACAGGTGAGGGGGTCCTCGCGGTTGACCAGATCAAAGATCGCCTCTTTTGTCGTTGGAAAATGAAATTCAAACCCAGCCGCCAGCAGCCGTTCCGGCAGTACCCACCGACTTTTCAAAATAAGTTCGGTTTCAGTTTGAATCAATGCGGCACCGATTTCGAGGAGCCATCTCGGGGCGGGCAGACCGACTGGTACCCCGGCTACTGTTCGGAGGGTTGTCATGAATTGTGAGTTGGGCACAGGGTCCGGCGCAGTGATGTTGAATGCACCCTGCAAATCGGGCTTATGGAGCAGAAACTCAATCGCCCGAATCACATCCTCCAGATGAATCCAGGAGATCATTTGCCTGCCATTTCCCTGCTTTCCCCCCAGGCCACTTCTGACCAAATTCAGCAAACGGGTAAACGCTCCATCCTGGGTATCCATAACGATAGAGGTTCGTAATGCGACTTTCCTAACCTCTGGGGTATGTGCTTCGAAAAAGGTCTTCTCCCAATCTCGGGCTACGTTAACTGACATGCCGGCTCCATACTCACCGGCCGCCTCTGTCATGGGGCGGTCTTCTGCGTGCCGGTAAATGGTGGCGGTGCTGGCATTCATCCAAACCGCAGGCGGGTGATGGCAGGCCTTGATCGCTTCCCCAAGTACATGGGTGCTATCGATCCGAGAGTCATAAATCAGCTGCCGATTTCGGGGAGTGTAGCGGCAATTCACCGACTTGCCGGCAAGATTGATCACAGCATCTGCCCCTTCAAGGGTTTTGTACCAGGTTCCAAGGTGTTGGCCATCCCATGTCAAATATTGAATATGGGGATGGTTGGATGCCTGCTCGGATCGGGTGAGAATGATGACTTTGTCGCCATTGTTAGCAAAGTATGTGGTGAGCGCCCTGCCCAAAAATCCACTGCCTCCGGGGAGAATGATCGTTCTCATTGCAGATGTTTTAAAAAAAAACGAGCCATTTTTTCATTTGTTTCAATAATAATTGAAAGATTTGGTGTTGTTATTTCTTCTTGGTTGGTTTAGCACCCTCTTGGCCTTCGAATCCATGAAAACAAGAACTTTCACGGTGAATGGTGCCACATATACCGAAACCCCGAAGGAAAATATTCGAATACTCACGTAGTAAGCTCAATGATAACATATTCAAAGATAGTCAGTTGAATACCTTGGCTAGGAAAACATTAGGAAACAAAAGAAATTAGCCTGTCATTGCCTGCCTATATATGAAAATCCTTATTTGTTTATGCATCCCCACCGTCTCGAAGTCATGAATACCATAGAGCCACAACTACCAGCGCTTATGGAGAAGTATCTGATTCCAGTTGAAAAGAACTGGCAGCCCAGTGATTTGCTACCAGATTCTGCGTCAGATGATTTTCTGGAAGAAGTCAAAGAACTCCAGGCATTGGCCCATGAGCTTCCCTATGATTTTTGGGCTGTTCTCATTGGTGATACCGTGACGGAAGAGGCTCTACCTACCTACGAATCCTGGCTTATGGAAGTCGTGGGCGTGGATCAGGTCAACCGCAACAGCTGGTCGCAGTGGGTGCGATCCTGGACAGCCGAGGAAAACCGCCACGGGGATTTGCTGAATAAATATCTCTATCTCTCCGGCCAGATCAACATGCGCGAAATGGAGGTCTCCACCCAGTACCTCATCGCCGACGGCTTCGACATCGGCACAGACCATGATCCCTATCGGAACTTTGTCTATACCAGTTTTCAAGAGATTGCCACCAACATTTCTCACCGCCGAGTGGCTTCTCTGGCCAAGAAACATGCCAATCCAGGTCTTGCCAAAATGTGCGGCGTGATTGCCTCTGACGAAGCCCGACACGCCAAGGCCTATACAGAGTTTGTGAAGCTCATCTTCGAATATGATCCCAGTGAAATGATGCTGGCCTTCGAAGACATGATGCGAAAAAAGATCGTGATGCCTGCCCATTTCGTGAGAGAGAGCGGTCAGAAAATCGGCGAATTGTTTGCCCATTTTTCCGATGCGGCCCAGCGACTCGGTGTGTACACCTCCCACGACTATGTGGACATCATGCAAAGGCTGCTCAAAGACTGGGAGATTGACAAAATCGGCGACCTCAACGACCAGGCCGAGCGGGCCAGAGACTACCTCATGGCCCTACCTGATCGCCTCACGCGGATTGCCGATCGGATCCGGATTCCGGACAAGGCGTATTCGTTTCGGTGGATTGGAGCGTAGAGAGACCCTCTGTTTCATGAAGGCGGCGAGAGGCGAGACGAGATGGAGAGAATTTCTTTATTTTCTGATAAACCCATAGCTACGCCCCGGAAACTGGGTTCCGTATGATATCAGTCCTGCAAAGGTCAGATGACAAAAATAAGTTTCTGACGTATTCTCCATCCAAAATTTCAAAACAGATGACTATGGGAAGTTGTAGGCTATCCCTGAATAGGAAAATGTTTTGAGTTTGACCAGATTGGTATTTTGTGGATGGAAATCCCAGAACTTCTCCAATGACGTACTGTTCTTCCTGACATGGGACCAGATGTTTTTTGTGAAAGTATCGAACAGAGTCTCTGTGTTGGCCGATTGCCACAACTGAATTTCGCAGCTGTAAATCTCCTGCCTCATTTTCTGTTACCGTTTCGAGCCCGCGATCATGATTCCGAGTATGTACCAACGATGTTTGACGTAGGAGGCAAGAATTGGATACCGCAACACCTCTGTGAGGAAAACCAGTGCCGGGATGATAGTCCAAGCCGAAACAGTTGCTGCCAGATACCCAACCAGATTTGCAGCTCCCATATTTTGGTGGAAAAAACGACGGATTTGGTTCGTTCCTTTGCGCACCCCTATTATCAATTTATCACTGGTTTCATGGTTCACAATTACTAATTTATTGGTAGCTCAATTTCCCAGAATGATGTTGCTGTGATGAAGTAAGAGCCTTCGGAAGTAGCTGAGACCGGAACATAGTTTCCTCGAATCCTTGGCAATTTCCACAAGGTACAAATAGTCGAATCTCTACTTCAAATTGCCCAGTAGGAATATCCATCCAGTCAAACTGCCCAACCGGATATTCAATTTGCCCATTTAGTGCATATGGCTTTCATGGTTTGCAGAGCGGAACCGAACCCAGCACGCGGAAGTGCATAGTGCAGAAGCAACCTGCCTCCTTGCACGTTGACTTGCCATGCTGAGCGCATAGGTTTCGGTTGTCTTCCCTCGTTTGCACTTCAGCAGGCTCAGTACAGGCTGCTCGGGATGACAATAAACCCATCCTTCCCTTGGCAGGAGCGAATACGAAGCATGACTACTTCCTCGGATGAAACATCGCATGGATTTCCCGCAGGTATTGCCGGTCAAGGTGGAGATAAACCTCGGTTGTCGTGATGGAGGCATGCCCGAGCATTTCCTGAACGGCCCGCAGGTCGGCACCGCCTTCGAGCATGTGGGTGGCGAATGAATGGCGAAACGTATGCGGCGAAATAGACCTTCGTAATCCAGCTTTTTGGCAGGCTTCTTTCACCACTTTGAACACCATCACCCGGGAGAGCGGGCGACCAAACTTATTGAGGAAGATGAAGGACTGATTTTTGGGGGAAACGGATAGGTGAATCCGCACCTCCTGTTCGTATCGTTTCATCCACTGCAGGGCTGGTTCGCCAATGGGCACCAGCCGCTCTTTGTTTCCTTTTCCCAGGATTCGCAGAAAACCGTCATCTTCGTACACAGCAGATCGCTCCAGCGCAATGAGTTCCGACACCCGCAGGCCGGAGCTGTACATCACTTCCAGCATGGCCCGGTTGCGCAGTTCGTGGGGAATGGCAGGGTTAAAGGTGTCAAACAAAGCAACAATCTCCGGCACCGACAGCACATCGGGCAGTTTTCGGCCGAAGCGAGGTACTTCCAGCAACTGACTGGGATCATTGTCGGTCTGTTCATCCATGAGGAGAAACTCGTGGAAGGAGCGGAGGGAGGAGATATTTCTTGCCAGAGAGCGCGGCCCGAGATAGCATTTCTCAGACAAGAATACCAGAAATCCGTGGAGGTCATCGGGATCGATTTCCACCGGCGACGCAAGGCCCAGATGCTCTTCCCCAAAGATGCGGTATCTGGCCAGATCCCGCAGGTATGCCTCCCGGGACAGCTCAGCGACCGCCCGCTCCAGACGCAGGTATTGCTCATAGTCACGTAGTGCCGCTTCCCAGCTGATCATACCTGTAAATTGGGGATTTTTCATCCAAATGATGCGTATTTCTCTTCATTTGTGCATTTTCACAGCATGAAGATCCTCATCCTCAATGGCCCCAATCTGAACATGCTCGGCGTGAGAGAACCCGACATCTACGGTACTGAGACCCTGGATGATGTACTTCAAAGCCTGCAGAGCTCTTTCTCCGATCATGAATTTGAGCACCTTCAATCCAATCATGAAGGTGTGCTGGTGGATCGGGTCCAGCTGGCGATGAGCGACGGGACCGAAGGCGTTGTGGTTAATGCCGGAGCCCTCACCCATTACAGCTATGCCCTGGCTGATGCACTGGCCATGCTAAAGATCCCAAAGGTGGAGGTCCATATTTCGCACATTTTTGCGAGGGAGCCTTTCAGGCACCAGTCTGTCTTTGCCCCGGTATGTAGTGGGATGATTTCAGGGATGGGGACAAAGGGGTATGAGTTGGCGGTGACGTGGCTGGTGAGTTAGTAGTGCTTTCCCTACAAGCCTGTTTCTTCTTTCATCTGAATCAAGTCTGCATGGAGTTCTTCAAACATGCTGCTGGTGTAAATACGATAGATGAATCCTTCGTTTTGGAATTTGACAATCTTCTGGAAATCATTTTTTCGTTCAAGCCAGGTAACTCCATCAGTAACCAGCAAAAAGAATGTATCTGAACGTTTTGCTGCAATGATCTTTTCGATATCCCCGATCACATCTGTTTGTTTACTTCCTGTAGCGCCATAAGCTTTTACCTCAATGATAATTCTTGGTTCTGATTTATTTGGGATGGCAAAGTCCGATTTTGCTGTACTACTTGTATTTCTACCAAGGAAAGTCGCCCCTCGGTCAAAAAGATTATCAAAGACTTTGCTGATAACACTTTCCACTTGATCCTCCAACATACGTCCCCTTTTCTGTCCTCTTATAGCACTTCCTCTGCCTGATTTGAGCCTCTCAACAATGATGTCCTGCCAGGTATACTGTTTGAAAAGGTGAGTATTTATTTCCTCCAGCATTTGAGCGGAAAGAATATGTCGAACATACTCTTTGGGGGCTTTACGAAAGCTAGTTTTACCTGCGGAAACTCCTTCAGGGAGACGATTCTTCATCCAATAATGAAATTCGTCTTTCGATTTGGATAAAAAAGTCCGAATAATAGTAATTCCTGCTTCGTAGTCCTCAGAGAGCAACGTTTCAATATCATCATATTCGAAACGCGTATTTCTCAAAATGGGCAGAATATTGAGAATCCGATCCATGAGATCATCACGCCAGTCAACTTGAAGAATGGATAATGATTCAAGAAGATCTGAAGAATTTTGATGAATTGTTTTCACGAACGTCCGATGATAAGGTACTCTTCGACAATGTTTCGCTTGGCATTTTTATGGGTCCCAAAATGATATCGATGGTCTTTTTGATGAACCTCAATCTTCGGCTTATATCCTCTCATCAGGCTAGTCAATTGCTGAAGGTTTGGAAATGCGTTCGAAGAATATGAAAGTACCAGAGTTGATTCCTGAAATTGTGAAAACAATTGATCAAAGGCCTCTAGTGCCGTTTTTCGATAAGAAAATGGCGTATATTTCTTTTCAATCTTTTTGACTTTGGAAGATTCGAGAATCTTTTCGCCGTCCCAGTATTTTGACAATCCTTCAACGAAATGATAACGTTTGACATAGCAATTGTCGTCGGAATTTGGGACATATGGGGGATCCAAATAAACAAGGTCAGGCTTAATATCGGCAAGATCAAAAATAGACCCATAGGAAGATTTATGAACCCTACCACTATCAAATATAAGTTGGCTTAAAATCTGGACTTGTTCTTCAAAATGCTCTTGGATTGATAGCTTTAAATCACGTCGGCCATCATTGTAATTCGACAAATCTCCGCTTACAGTGAAAACACCCCTTGGTTGTTTTTTGAGACATGACCTAATTAGACAAGTCATGGCAAAATTCTGTCTTTCAGATGAAGGAAGATCCAGGATATTTTGAGAAGCTATATCTAGATATCTTAAGTCTTCCTGACTAAAAAAAATGCCTGAAAATGTATCGCGAATAAAAGACTTATACTGGACAGAATGTTCCTTACCGAGAAAATGAACTTCTTCCTCATCAAGTGTTTGGGATGAATTGACAATTAAGCCTGATGCAATCGTTGAGGCAAAATTCAAAAAGTCATTGGAATGAACAGATTTCCCCATTGATTTCAGTAAATATGACACTGCACCAGAGCCAGAAAAAGCATCCAGAGCTGAATCAAATTGAATCCCTGATGTTACCTCGTATATCCATGGGAGGAGCTTGTGCTTGCTACCCATGTATCGAAATTTGGGGTAAGTCAAAGCCTTTTGAAGTGAATCTGAGGGAATAGTATTGATCATAGTTCAGGGTATCTATTGCACGTGAATTTCCCAAATATGCCACTAATGCACAAAAAAATAGTAAAACTGTATAACTTTTAGCCCAAATGAATCAATTTTGATCCAGATGATACAACCGTTCAAACCCACTCACTTCTTCTTTAAAATTGATATCCAGATCAATCAGTTTGCCAGTCCGGATGTCAAACACCCAGCCGTGAACTTCTGGTCCGCCGCGTTCAGCAACTGCTTTCTGTACCACTGAGAGATTCATCACATTGATTGCCTGTTCCTGAACATTGAGCTCTACAAGGCGATCATATTGCTTCTTCTCATCTTCAATGGCTTCCAGCTCCTGCTGATGGGTGCGGTACACATCTCTGACATGCTTGAGCCAGGGGTTCATAATCCCCATGTCAGCGGGGGACATTGCCGCTTTGACGCCACCGCACATATAGTGGCCACAGACCACAATGTGTTTTACCCGAAGGTAGGCCACAGCATATTCAATCACACTGAGAATGTTGAGGTCGATGTTGGAAACGATATTCGCCACGTTTCTATGCACAAAGAAATCACCAGGTCCCACACCAGCCATCTGCTCAGGCGTAACCCGGCTGTCGCTGCATCCGATGTAGAGAAATTCCGGCTGCTGCCCCTTGGACAGATTGTAAAAAAAATCCTTGTTGGAGGCCTCATTTTCTCGGATCCACTTCTGGTTATTGGCAAATACTTGCTGATAAAGGGTCATATAGGTTCGTTTCTTTTTGCGGTGTGGAATAAAGATACGTTATCCTATCAATAAATAAAGGCTTGCTATCGCCACGTGTCCCCAATCGTTTGAGCAACATCTCCGGCAACCATGATTTAGTTGCTAATATTTTCTGCATTTCCTACCTTTATTCCATGCCGCTGTATGCCATCATTGATATTGAAACGACCGGTGGAGATCCCAAGGTGGATCGGATCACCGAGATCGCCATTTATCTGCACGATGGGAAGCAGGTAATGGATTCATTTGTCTCGCTGGTCAATCCCGAGATGCCCATCCCGGATTTTATCACCCGCATTACCGGGATCAACAACGAGATGCTCAAGGATGCCCCCAAGTTTTATGAGATCGCCAGGAGAATTGTCGAGATCACTGAACAGGCTATTTTCGTAGCACACAATGTGAGGTTTGACTATTCTTTTGTGCAGAAAGAATTTCGCAATCTTGGCTATACGTTTTCAAGAAGGCAGCTCTGTACCGTCAAGCTGAGCCGCAAGCTCATTCCCGGTCATCAATCTTACAGTCTGAGCAAACTCGCTCCTGCACTGGGGATTCCCAACGAGGCTTCTCACCGGGCATTTGGGGATGCGACGGCCACCACCCGCCTGTTTGAGATGCTGTTGCGCATCCAGGAAGGCAACGACATCAGCCTATTGCTACAGCAGGAGATCGCTACGGTTAAGCTCCCCCCGCATTTACCTCCACAAAAGCTTGATGATCTGCCTGAGCAAACGGGCGTGTACTACTTTCACAGCCGGGCAGGGGAGGTGATTTATGTTGGCAAGAGCACCAATATCCGAAAGCGGGTGCTGTCACACTTCCAGGGCGCCCACAAATCTGTCCGAACCATGGAAATGATCCAGCTCATTCATGACATTTCCATCGAAGAAACCGGCTCTGAGTTGATCGCTCTGCTGCGGGAGAACGAAGAAATCAAGCGCATTCAGCCACTGTATAATCGGGCGCAGTTGCGACAGACGTTTCGTTACGGGATTTACCAGCAGGAAACGGCAGCCGGCTACGTTCGGCTGTACATCGACCAATATCGGATCAAGGACCAGCCCATTGCCGGCTACACCAGCAAAGGGTCAGCCGAATCAGCCCTTCAACGGAGAGGTCGGGAGCTTGAGCTTTGCCCTAAGTTATACGGCGCCGAGCAGGGAGCAGGCTACTGCTTTCATTATCAGTTGCATATCTGCCGAGGAGCCTGCGTCGGTGAGGAAGCAGTAGCCGACTACAATGATCGGGTGGCACAGGCTATGGAAGCCCTGAGCTTTGGCCGCTCCTATACCGACAGCTATGTGGTGCTGGGGGCAGGAAGGTCCGAGGAAGAGAAATCTGTGGTTTGGGTTCAAGATGGTGTTTTCAGAGGGTATTCTTACCTTGAAGCAGAGATGATGCACATGGAATGGGAAGAAATTTGCGCTCGGATTCCCGGCCGAAGTGAAGTTCCGGACGTACAACGCATCATCAACGGCTACATCAAAAAGCATCCGCGTGAAGTTCATCCGGTTTCTGTTTTCAATTCTCAGCTCTGACTTCCGGCTCTTTTTGATTCCGGTAATTCTCTGGCCCCCTGTTTCTCAGGCCCAGGTGTATAACGTGACCCCCTATCGCACCTCCGATAATCTGGTGCAGTCACAGGTGATGGCCATGTATCAGGATCAGGATGGGTACCTATGGTTTGGCACACACCGTGGTCCCTGCAAATTTGACGGAAAAAACTTCACAGCTCTGCCCAAAGACAGCCTCAGCGGGAATTTCCTGACTGATATTTCAGAAAACCGACAACGCCGGCATCTCTACTTCGCTACGCAATCGGGCCTTACGCTGTTTGACGGATATCGGTATTTCCAGATTCCTTCAACCTTTGGATCCGCAGCCCTGCCCATCCTCTGCATGATGCATCGTGATGCAGAAACTCTGTGGCTGGGCACACAGGGATATGGCATTTTCAGGTTATCCATGCCCAACCCCGATTCTCTCCGGCCAACTGGCATCGGTAATGCGCAGTTCTGGAGTAATCACAACGTCATTGATCTCGAAAAAAGCCCAGAAGGCAATATCTGGATTGCCACAGACAAGGGGGTATATCTTTGTGACCCGGATGGATCCAATTTCCGTCCTTGGAAGGAAGCCGAGTTTGGGGACAAAGAGATCCACGGCCTCTTCATCGATGGTAGAAGAGTTTTTTTCGGCACAGATGATGGCGCCTACATGTGGACGGGGCAGTTCTTGAGCCTGTTCCAGCCCACCAAACACGGCGGGAGCGAGGACGGCGTCTACTGTTTTACCCGCGACAAGAACCAGCAGATCTGGATGGGTACCGACAAAGGGGTGTTGTATATGAACCAGGAAGGCGACCTGCAATTTCTCAAAAAGCTGGACAAGAGCCTGGATTTCCACATGCAAAGCGCCCTGGCCGATCTGGAGGGCAACATTTGGTTTGGAACCGATGGGGGGGGCGCCAGAAAAATTACTCCGGGCGTGTTTCAGCCCTATACGATGGAAGAAGGCCTTTCCAGCAATCAGGCCAAGTCCTTTCTCCGCGATCGCCATGGGGACATCTGGGTTTCTACACGTGACCGGGGGATCAACATCATGCGGCTGGTGGGGGAAGAATATGAGCCCGTAAGAATTCTGGACAGCCGGAATTCAGGGCTGGGGGGCAATGACATTTGCTATAGTTATGAAGATCGACAGGGGAGATTCTGGTTTGCCTCCTATAGCGGAACCCTCAGCATGTGGGATCCTATCGCAAGGACCTTCAGGGTCTTTGATGAGTCGAAGGGGCTGGCTGCCAACGCCGTTTATGTAGTGGCTGAGGAGGGTCGGACCATGTGGATCGGCACGGACAAAGGTTTGTATCGCATGGTAGACGATCAGATTGTCGGGCACCTGACCACCGAAGACGGGCTGTCTTCCAACCTGGTCTATGCCCTGTTTCACGACCCCGAGGATGATCTGTTTGCCGTGGGTACTGCCGCGGCCCTCAGTCTCAGGAGTCGCTCAGGATTATTTGAGACATTGTCAGCTGATTCCACAGTCATTGGCAAGACGGTCATCGCACTGACCCGGGATTCTCGGGACAGGTTGTGGGTGGGCTCTGCCATCGGATTGGCCTGGATGAGGCAGGGAGAGGCTCACCACGTCCGGATCAGTGACACCGATGGCGCCCATACCATCATTGGATTGCGCATCGAATATGATCAGCGCGGAAGAGACAAATTCCTTTGGATTGCCACTGAGAACGGTGTCTATCGGCTGGATCTGAGAAGCTTCGATGAAGCCGCTCCCGAAAAAACCAATTTTGACCACTTCACCCAGAAAGATGGCCTTCCGTCGATGGAATGTAATGCAAATGCCATTTTTATCGACAGGCAGGAAGAGAGCATCTGGATTGGAACAGCAGAAGGAGCGATTAGAAAGCGTGCTTTTCAGGAACCAGAAACAGACAGCATCCCCCCCAGCATTTATATCAATGAAGTGGGCGTAGAAGGGCAGATAGATTGGCGGGACATGAGAGGCAGTCGTGTTGATGAACGAGGATTACCCATCGACCTGGAGCTCCCCTACAATCAAAATAGGCTGGATTTTTCGTGGATCGGAATCTCCCTGCGCAGTCCCCAGCAGGTAGAATATCAATTTTATCTGGATGGTCTGGATCAGGATTGGCCAAAAAACTCCTCCAGGCTCACTTCATTCTCCTATCCCAACCTGGATCCTGGCACCTACACCTTCAGGGTAAGGGCAAAAAAAGAGAAGGTAAGCACCTGGGAAGAGGCAGAAGTCGCCAGTTTTTCTTTCACCATCCAGCCGCCCTACTATCAGCGCTGGTGGTTCGTTCTGTTGATGGCATGGCTCCTTGCAGCGATCGGCTATTTGGTGTACCGCTATGTGACCCAGCGTCGCCGTCAGCGCCTTGAAGAGCAAAAAATCCGCGACACCTCCGAAAAGCTTCAGCTCGAACATCAGGCGCTATATGCCATGATGAATCCGCATTTCACCTTCAATGCCCTCAACGCGATCAAACTCTTCATCCACCGGCAGGATCGGAAAGCCGCAGATAAATTCCTCTCGGCCTTCGCCAAGCTGGTGCGCATGAATCTGGAAAGTACCAAAAGTGATTTTATCTCGCTGGAGGAGGAACTCCGGCGGTTGGAGCTCTTCATGGATCTGACCAAAGTCCGCTTTCCGGACCAGCTCGAAACCTACGAAGTCGTAGTCGATCAGGAAGTGGAGGTCTATGACACACAGATTCCTCCGATGCTGCTACAACCCTTTGTAGAAAACAGCATCGAGCATGGGATCAAGCCCCTGGAATCTGGTGGAAAGGTTGAGGTGCTGATCTCACAAATGGACGAAGACTACCTGCGGATTCTGATCCGGGACAATGGCATCGGTATTGAGGCGAGTCTGGCGGCCAAGGCAGGCAGGCCCAAAGACCATGTTTCCCGCGGGATGGAAATCACCAAAGACCGCCTCCGGCTCTTTGCCCGCATGACTGGCAAGCAGTATTCGCTTGATATCCGCGAACTGAAAGCCGAGGACGGCAGCTCACAAGGAACGGAAGTGGAGATGATATTGCCGATTAAGTATGGGTGAGGAGAGGAAATGAAACAACACCGCAGGCAGGATACCCAGGCACATCCCTCAGCACTGACACCTGACAGGATTTTTTCCGTATATTTTGATACATGTCCAAAACTGATCAAAAGATGCCAACGCTGTCTGTAGCAGAAATGAAACTGGAGCTTATCCGGGCGATTGATCGGATGACACCGAAAGCAATCGAGGAGCTTTTCCATCAGGTGGCAGAACCGGAGGAGCAAGAACCCAAACTCAAATTTGGAGCTCTTAAGGGAATGTTAGTTTACATGTCGCCTGACTTTGACGCTCCCCTGGAAGACTTCAAAGATTATATGGAATGAGTTATCTGCTTGACACCCACGCCCTCGTTTGGTGGCTGGAAGGAGACGAACGCTTTCCCGTTACCCTTCGTGACAATTTGATTTCTCGCCAACCTCAGATTTTTATCAGTACCGTGAGTTTATGGGAGATTAGCATTAAGCGGAGCCTGGGTAAATGGGTTACCCTTTCCTTGCCTACTCCGGCAATTTGGGAGGCCGCCCTTTCACAAGGGTTGAGAGTGCTGACGATTTCGCCCAAAGACCTCACCCAGCTAGAACTACTCCCTTTCCATCATCGAGATCCGTTTGATCGCATGTTGATCGCCCAGGCCCAGACTCATGGCCTCTCGATTATCTCCCGAGATACACATGTCAGGGCATATGATGTCCCGGTTCGGTGGGGATAAACAGCAGCGCGCCCCTACCCCAGCAGTTGTCGCCACTTCTGCTCCCAACTCTCCCCATCAATTTCTGCCAGCGCCTGCGCCATTTTCTTTTTTATTTCCTCTGTACACAGGTTGCCGATACTGCCTTCATGAGAATGCGACACCCTTCGGACGGGCTCGTATTCACCACGTTCGATCTGCTCACCGATCTTGCGATATGCCTCGCGAAATGGCAGTCCGTTTAGTACCTCAGCATTTACCGACTCCACGCTGAATAGATAATCGTACATCCTGGCTTCGAGAATGTCTTCCCGCACCTCGATACGATTCACCATATAATCGCACATCCAGAGCGATTCTTCCAGAGAATCAAGGGCAGGCAGGAGGGCTTCTTTTGTGAGCTGCAGGTCGCGATGATAGCCCGATGGCAGGTTGGTGGTGAGCAAGCTCAGCTCATTGGGGAGAGAAAGCAGGCGATTGGTGCGACCACGAAGAATCTCGAATACATCCGGATTTTTCTTGTGCGGCATGATGCTGCTGCCGGTGGTGAGCTCTTTGGGCAGCGTAACAAACGCCATATTCTGGCTCATGTACAGACAAACATCTGCCGCAAGCTTGTTGATGGTCGTAGCCAGAGAGGCCACAGCAAACGCCAGCAGCTTTTCGGTTTTTCCTCTACCCATCTGAGCATAGACCACATTGTAGGCTAGGGTATCAAAGCCCAGTAATTTGGTCGTCTGTGTTCGGTTAAGCGGGAATGAAGAGCCATACCCTGCGGCGGATCCGAGGGGATTTTGCATGGCCGTTTTCCAGGCAGCCTGAAGCTGATACACATCATCCACCAGCGCCTCAGCATAGGCGCCAAACCACAACCCAAACGATGAAGGCATGGCCACCTGAAAGTGGGTGTAGCCGGGTAGCAAGACGTCTTTGTATCGCTCGCTCTGCTGTTGGAGGCTGTCAAAGAGCTGCTTCACCTGTTTAGAGATCCCTTGGATTCTGTGCAGAAAAAACAGCTTCAGATCGACGAGCACCTGATCATTCCGGCTGCGGCCGGCATGGACTTTTTTGCCGAGGTCTCCCAGTTTTTGAGTGAGGATCAACTCGACCTGGGAATGAATGTCTTCGATTCCCGGCTCAATGGTCAGTTCGTTTTTTTCTGCCTGCTGATGGAGATGTTTCAACTCCCGGACCAATGCCTCCCATTCATCCTGTTCCAGCAAACCGATATCCCGGAGCATGGTGATATGGGCCATGGTGCCTAGCACATCCCAGGGAGCAAGCTCCTGATCCAGGTCGCGGTCGAGCCCGACGGTGAAGCGCTGCATGGCTTCGTTGACTTCGTAGCCTTTATCCCAGAGTTTCATATTGACAGAACATTCTGCTGCAAAGATGGGGAATATCGGTTACAAACTCAGGCCATGATCTGGTAGGCGAGGAGTGCCCCAACATAGGCGAGGGTTGTGAGGTACAAGAGCATGACCATGGTCCACTTCCAACCAGCTTCCTTTTTGGTGACCGCCAGGGTGCTCATGCACTGCATGGCCAGGGCGTAAAATACGATGAGTGAAAGTAAAGTGGCTGCGGTATAAATGGGACGGCCAGTTTCAGGATCTTTTTCTTCTCGCAATCGGTCGATGAGGGACATTCTTCCCCGTTGCTGCCCATCCTCCTCCATTCCCTCCGGATCCTCCATCTGATAGATAATGCTCATGGTGGAGACAAAGACTTCCCGAGCAGCAAAGGAAGTCACGAGGCTGATGCCGATTTTCCAGTCATACCCCAACGGACGGATCACCGGCTCGATACATTTGCCGACGGCGGCGGCGTAGGAGGCATTGAGTTTTTCGGAGTCGTAGGCGATTGCCAGGGAATCCGTCATCGCTTCCTGCTCAAGATAAGGGCGATATTTTGCTTCAATCCTGGCCATGTCTTCTTTCGGGCCAAATTCCACCAGCGCCCACAGCACCAGGCTGATCACAATGATCACTTTCCCGGCCTCTGTCACAAATGACTTGGATTGTTGATAGACCGTCAGCCCCACATTTCGCCAGCGCGGAAGGCGGTAGGCTGGCATTTCCATGATGAATGTGCCCGTACTTTCGTACTTGAAAATTTTCTTGAACACCCATGCCATCAGAAGAGCGGCCACGAAGCCCAGCAAATAAATGACAGTCATGAAGAGGCCACGCTGATCAATCCCCAGAAATTGTTTGGCCGGAAGAAACATGGCAATCAGCAGGGTATAGACCGGAATACGGGCAGAGCAGCTCATCAGCGGTGTAACCAGAATGGTGATGAGTCGCTCTGTGGGGTTGGCAATGCTGCGGGTCATCATGATAGAAGGAATGGCGCAGGCCATGCCGCCCATGAGCGGAATGATGGATTTGCCGGAAAAGCCAAAGGGGCGCATGATCCGATCCATGAGATAGACCACCCGGGCCATGTAACCAGTTTCTTCAAGAAGTGTGATGAAAAGAAACAGAAATGCGATCTGAGGCACAAACACCACAATGCCTCCAAAACCAGCCACTAACCCATTGGTCACCATGTCTGAGAGCCAGTGATCCGGCAGGGTATTTCCCAGCCACCCCTGCAATTCGCCGATGCCCATTTCAATCCAGTCCATCGGCAGAGTGGCCCAGGCAAAGACCGACTGAAAAATCATGAGCAGGATGCCAATAAAGATCACATATCCCCAGATTGTATGTGTCAGAATCTGGTCGAAGCGTTCGCTGAGTTGTTCGCGGAAGGTGGGCGGGTCTTTCACCACATGCAAGATCCATTCATCGACCCTGTCGAGGCGCACCAGGAGCTCATTCGTCATGAGCCTCTGTGCGTTTTCAGCTTCAATTTGAGCCTCCTTTTGGAGGTTTTGCAGAAGGGTCTGATCAAGTTCAGGAAAAAACTGTGGCGCAATCAGCGCTTGGTAGGCTTTGTATGGGTGATACAGTCCCTGCTGTTCGCCAATGGTCTGAAGGGCAGGCAAAAATCCAGGAGGAATTTGCAGGAAAGTCTTTGAACGCGGTGGCTGCGGTTGCTTCAGCACAATTTTGAGCTGCTCCAGGCCGCGGCTTTTCCTGACCGATACAGGCACAACAGGAATCTCCAGGAGGGCGCTGAGCTGTTCCACATCAATGCGCAGTTCCTCCTTGTCGGCCAGATCCATCATGCTCAATGCCAGAACAGCCGGAAACCCGAGATCCAACACCTGGGTGCAAAGCATCAATCCACGACGGAGCTGAGTGGCATCTGCCACCACGACCACCAGATCGGGATAATCCTGGTTCGTGGTATCATGCAACACCGAAAAGGTGACCTGCTCATCTTCGCCGGAGGGATACAGGGAATTGGTGCCGGGCAAGTCGATGAGGCTGGCTTTGGTATTCCGCCCCAACTTCAACGGAGCCACCTTCCTTTCGACGGTGACACCTGGAAAGTTGCCAACACGTTGATTGAGCCCGCTGAGGGCGTTAAAAAGAGATGTTTTCCCACTATTCGGGGAACCAACCAATGCGATGACCTGATGTTTCTGACCTACTTCCTGTTGATCCATATGTGGCTCGCATCCTCTCTCCTCAGGAGAAGTTTCGTTCTATGAACCCGGATAGAGACGGGATCATTCAAAGGTGCAGCCCCTGCGAACGACACTTCGTCACCGACGGTTACGCCCATTTTCAGGAGGGCGATCTCCAGCTCCGGTGCATCGATATGAGCAATCCTGCCGGATTCGCCTGGGTGAAGGGTCAGCAAGATGTGGTTTTCATCTCGCCGCGAAGAATCGGATATATGTCTAGAAATAACGTTTGGCATAGGTCGTCGCAATTGACCGGATCGCAAAAATCCTACTTATTTAGATTTATTCCAAATTAGCCACTAAAACTACGCTTGCCAGGGAGGCTGGGCAATACCTTTTGTTAGGTAAAACAAGTGACCTTTCTACCTAGTCTTAGGTAGAAAATGCGTAAAAAATGCCCTCAGATAGCCATATCTTCCTGATCTGTTTCTCGTAAAAAACGGTATATGTCACCAATCCCCCGAATGCACTTATGACAAAAAAACAGCTCCCATCAACGTTTTATCCCCCCGAAATCAGACCTACCTGGATGGCCTATGGCTTGTTTGCGTTAAAGTTCATTTTGCTGGTGGCTCTCATCGTTCTCCAAACACAATATCAGGGCGATCTGGAAGCGATCGGTGTGCCGGAGCATTATATCAAAGCCCTGCTGTTTTTTCTCACCGGGCAATTGGTGATCAGCTTCGCCCGAATCAGTATCTCTGCCATCTATCGTCGCCGAACCAAAGTGAGCAAGCACAGAAAGGATAACTTCATTTTGGGGATCAATCAGATTGCAGGAATCGGGAGTTTCATCATCTTTGTGCTAGCTACCCTCATCATTTTCAACATTGATATCAAGGAAGCGCTCACCGCTGTTTCCATTGTGGCAGCGGCCATTGCCATTCTGTCCAAAGACTACGTGTCGAACATGATCAATGGCATGATCCTGATGTTTTCGGATCAAATTCGGTTGGGCGACAAAGTGAAAATTGGTGATCACGAGGGAAAAATCATCGATCTTACGCTCATGCACGTACACCTCGTCAATGCAGACAACCATGTGATCTTTATTCCCAACAGTCTCATTCTGACCGCCGGGGTAACGAATTTATCGCTCAAGGAAAAGCGGAACGTATCGATTGAATTTGAGCTGGATATCAGTCTTGTGAGCTCAATAGATCACATTTCTTCTTACATGATGGGGACATTGGAAGATTTCAGCAAGCAGGTTCAGTTGGATACGGCGAGGCTCGTACCCATTGAGCTGAATAAGGGCAGCATTCGGTTTCGTTTTGGCTGCCTACTTCGGCAGGTTGCTTCCAAAGAGCTGGAAAGTCGGCTCAGGGAGCACCTGATGCATTCTACAGTACAACTTGCCTTAACCCAATCCAGCCGGGAACCCAGCTCATGAATCTGACATCACTTTGCCCCTCATGCGTGCATGTGCGCGAAATCCGCAACAAGCGGGGCAGCCGTTTTTTTATGTGCGAAAAGGCGAAGGAATCGCCGCGATTTGAGAAATACCCCATTCAGCCGGTGATCAAATGCAGCGGCTACGAGTCGGCAGCACACAAAAAACCCCCGCAAAGCGGGGGTTGAGGGCGTTTTTGGGCTGTGAGATTGTCT
>CAZLKP010000023.1:14867-22341 GCA_964560095.1 uncultured Bacteroidia bacterium | reverse complement strand
GGCCGAGGGCCGGATTGCGGCGGATCACATCCAGGATCTCCCGGCTGGCGATGAATGCCCCCAGAGGAAACCCGCCTCCAAGCGCTTTGGCTGTCACCAGAATGTCGGGGCGGATCCCCGCCCACTGATGCGCGAACAGGGTGCCCGTGCGACCGAATCCGGTCTGGATTTCGTCCAACACCAGCAAAGCGCCCATTTCCCGGCAGCGCGCTTCCAGGGCCTGCAAATAGGTCGGATCATTTACCACCACCCCGCCAGCCCCCTGAATCACCTCCACCAGTACAGCCGCAGTCTGCTTGTCGATGTGGTCAAAATCTTCCGTTTGCCCCAGCCGGATCAGTTGGACATCCGGCAGTAATGGCCCATAGCCCACCTTGGCAGCCGGATTGCCGCCCACACTCAAAGAACCGTGTGTAGAGCCATGGTAGGCGTTCTCAAAAGAGATCAGTTTGCCACGACTTGTGTATTTTTTTGCCACTTTCAAAGCCCCTTCGATCGCTTCAGTTCCGGAGTTCGCAAAATATACCTTCTCCATGCCTTCGCCCAAAAGGCTGAGTAGCTTTTTGGCGTACAGGACCTGCGGTGCCATGATGCTTTCTCCATACACATGCGTGTGTAGGTAGCGGTCCACCTGTTCATGAATGGCTTGTTTGACCCGGGGATGGCCGTGACCCACATTCATCACGCAGATTCCGGAGATGAAATCCATCCACTTTCTGCCATCCGGACCATGCAACCAGACACCTTCCGCACGATCGACTTCCATGGCGGGGACGATATCGGAAGGCAGGGCCAGGTATTGCCTGTAGGCTGATTGGAACATGGTGAGAGGTCAGATTAATAAGTCTGGAATTGATCCCGTAAGCAGAACGCTGTATTCAGCGAGAGTGTTCATTCAGGACACAGGAGCTGAGATTTTTCTCTTGATACCTCCATACCTTCACCTCCTTCTTCCCCTACCCTGCAATCGACTCACACATGTAGTCCGGTAAGATACCTGAGGACTCAATCGCTGTAAGTGCCCTGGTGGGCAGGGTATTTCCGGTAAGGACGAGGCAGGTATCGATCCCGAATTTATTCCCACCAAGGATGTCGTATTTGAGGGTATCGCCGACCATGAGGATTTCGCTTTTCTCAAAATTGCCATGCATCTGAATGTGCTCATAGGCATACTGGAAGATCTGGGTGTCTGGTTTGCCGAAGCGAATAAAGGTCTGGCTGACGAGTTTTTCGATCATATTAGCAATCCCTCCGATGGCGATGGCGACTTCCGAGGATGCCACAGGGTATGTGAGATCCGTATTGGCAACAATCACCGACATGGTGGTTTTTCGCAGAAGGTTGACAGTTTTGTTCAGGTCATGGGTCCAGTCAAACCCCTCATCGTCGAGAAACACCAGGGCATTGATGTCGTCCACATGATCGAGATCCAGATCCCTGATGGAGACGGTTTTCAGGCCATGTGATTCCACATAGTGGGCGGATTCTTCCGTACCCAAAAATGCCACGGTGCCTCCGTCCACTTTGGCATCCAGAAAATCGAGAGCCAGCATGCCGGAGCTGATGAATCGCTCAGGCGTGATATCTGTCAGGCCGTGATTGATATACTGACGGGTGAGTTTCTCGGGGCTCCGGGAGGCATCGTTGGTCAGCACATAGTGCTGGATGTCGTTTTCTCGCAGGAAGGAAAAGGTATCGTCAATTCCAGGAATAAGTCCACGGGAGTTTCTTAACACGCCGTAGGCATCGAAGAAGATGGCCTTATAATGCCTGGCCACCGAGAGAAAACTTACAGGTTGCATGCGCGAAGGAGTTGATCAGCATCAAATACTTCATCCAGCCGTGGCAGATAGGTTTCAAAGGCTTCCTGCTGCAAACGCCGGGCATAGATGTGGTAAAAAAAGTAGTTGCCGAGTTTGATCACATACTGAAGAATAAAGAAACGAAAAGCTGGCTGAATAAAGCGGATTTCGTTCTCTGTGAGTTGAAAATTTTTGTGATAATTCTTCAAAAACAGCAAAAACCGTGGCTCCATGAGGGTATCGGGCACATAACTGAAGGTGGTCTGGTCACCAATATCTGACACCACCCGGCTCAGAAAATAAAAATCCAGCACGCGGGGCCCCACCCGAAACCAGTCATAATCCCAGCGGGAATATATTCTCCCTCGCTTGCTGAGGGAAAAATTGCCGCTGTTCCAATCCACAAACGTCGGCAGCTTGAGCATCTCGTCGTAGCCAAAGCGATCACATTCCTCCAAAAACTGATCTATGTGCTGTTGAATAACCCCCACGTGCTGGCCGTATTCCCATTCTCCATCCCTGGTCTTGAGTTTTTGCTGCAGCTCAGCCATGTCCCATGTCATGGTTTTAGAGTTTTTGGGAAGTTCAATCAGCGTTTGAGCGCAGGCTTTGTGAAACAACCCAAACTGCCGCCCCAGACTGATGATGTCCTGCTCCTGCAATCTTTTGGGCAATTTTCTCATGAAGTTAACCGGCCGGTAAAACACCACCCACACATCATGTCCGGTGGCCTGATGGCGGTAGGTGAACACCTCCCCATCTTTCATCAACGAATGCCCGATCGTGCGGTCGTAGGGAGGCTGAAGCGAATGCGCAAGCGCATTGACGATGGAATGATCTTCTTTGAAATGATCGTAGGTCCCGAAATAGGACAATTTGGCGATGACAAACTGCTTCCCGGCAAATTGGATTTTATAGACGTGATTGGTCGAAACCCGCACAGAAATATCCGTGATTGAGACAATTTTCCTGGAAGGATCGTAGGCCTTCCAAGCAGCTTCAACGATGTAGGTAAAGTCAGCCAGTCGCATGAGAGAATCTTCGACCGGGGCGAGGTGTTGATTCACAAAAATGATGATTAAGTGTTAGGGAATAAGGCCAAAATAGGTAGAAATCTACGAGCGCCCATGCAGCATTCCGGTAGAATTCATCGTTTTCTCAAAAACTCCCATCATGAGATTCATTATTCCGCTTCTGACCCTTCTCCTGGCAGCTCTTTCTGTGGTTGGCCAACCGGGGCGCGAGCAAGAACGTGATACCAGCCAAATGCCCTACATCACCCTGCATGCTGGCCTGCTGGTTCCCAATCCGGAGCCCATTCCAGGAGCAGATATTACCTCCCTGGGATTACCGATTCATCTCAAATTAACAACGGTAGCTGGCCTGATGAAAAATCCTCACTTTGGTATGGGCCTGGGAACTGGTCTCATGATGCTTGACCGGGGAATGGTGATTCCAGCCTTTCTCGACATCCGTGGAGATTTTTTAACACGTGATGTAACGCCATTCTATTACGCCCAGGGCGGTATAGGAATCCCAGTGTATGGCGTGGAGGAAGCCACCGACTGGTGGGGAAACCCTGTTTATGAAAACTTTCGTGCACAGCCCGGTCATTTGGTCGATATCGGAATTGGGCTTAAAGTCAAATCAGGCGATCATGCTGCTACGACGCTGAGCATTGGCTTCCAAACCATGGGGGTAAGTGAAAGGTATGAAGCCTGGGGATCAAAATTTCGGAATGAGTATCAGTTTCAACGCATCAGTATTCAGGGGGGCTGGGTATTCTAACTCAGACTGAATATGTAATTCTGGCAGATTTTTTGGATAGGAATTAGCGGTGGTTATCCCAACATTCGCTGTTATGAATCAACGTATCTCGGTGTTTTTTTTCCTGGTAGCAGGCAGCTTCCTGTCCTGCGACAACCAGCTTGAGCTGATTCAGCCTCATACATGGGACATTTTCCCCGTAGAAGAAGGCGCCAGTAGAATCACTTTCCGGATAGATTCTACCTACGACACCTCCGGTGGCCTCGAAGATGCCTATTACAAGCGCGAGACCATTGGCAATGAGGAAACCGATCTCACCGGGCGGCGCGTTCGCAGGCTCCTTGTCGATCGCTCCGAGGCCGACCTGGGAAATGCCTATGAATGGCAGCGGGATCGGGTATGGGCAATTTATGTTCCCGATTCAGTCAATGGAGACTATTATGTGGAGCGAATCGAAGAAAATAAACGGATTCGGGTCCTGAAGTTCCCCGTTTTCGAGGGTGTGCAGTGGAATGGGAACCAACTGAATCAGGACAAACCTCAACCATTTGAGTATGTGATTACCGACACCACCGTGAGTGTCTCTGCTGGCACCTTCGACAACTGTGTCATGGTGATTAACAAGGATGAGCGGGCATCATTTATACAGGACACCTATGCTTATGAGGTTTATGCCCCAGGAATCGGCCTGATCAAAAAATATGACCGCACCAAGTTTTACGACAAGCCCGGAAATGCCTTTAATGAAGCTGCGAGCTATGTGATTCAGGAAGAGTTGGTAGAAATGCCATAATTTAGGAGGATCAACTGGCAATTTTTCGAGAGAGTTGTAGTTTCCTATTTCTATGAAGAATTCTTTCCGATGGCTGATTCTGATCGCATTTGTTGGGGTAAGCCCCAATCTGGTGCCAGCACAGGCCGATTTGTTTACGAATGCGAATATCGGCGTTTATATCAGCTCACGTGCTGTTAGCTATGACGAGAAGTTTTACCTCCCGATCGCACAATTTGTGACCCAGGATGATGATGCCGCCTGGAACGGCCGCTTGAAATCCGAGTTTTTGATTCGAATGGGCTGGATGTTTACCGAACAGCTTCAGCCGTTGGTAGTTGCTGACACCGTGTATTTCATGAATGCCGACCTCCCAATGGGGCGTACGATGCAGGAAGCTTACAATCCGGATCTCCATACGTTAAACCGCAATGCAGATGCCCTACGCAATTTGGATTTTGTGTTGGTGCTGGACGAATTTGACATGGCAACGCGCAACCATCGTTCGGTCTATATTCGCAGCAACAGGATGATTACGGAAGATATTCCGATCAAAACGGCCTCTTTTCGTGTCAGTATGTTCGACATGAGCAACCAGCAGAAGAGCATTGATACCCAGGTGTGTCTGGATGATATGAATACTCCCAACCCCACCTACTGGCATTTTGATTTTTTTCGCTCCACCTCCGGAATGGGGAAGTTTCTTAGCAAAGTATTCTCCACCTGGTGGGACCTTATGCTGGCCGGAGAACGATCTTCCTGCCAGGAAGAATAGGCTGCCAGAGAACAATCTCTCACCTCAAACCAACCTACCTACTCTACCTCATAATGCGTCAGTGTCCACTCCTGCATGTAGCGAACCTGCTCAGGAACAAAGCGATACAACATAAACTCAGGGTTGTCAGGAGAGCCCAAATATACGTCCAGGAGCTTGTAGCTGTTCCAGATGTCAAGAATCAACTCCTGATCAGTAACTTCTTCGATAAAGCCAGTGATTCTCCCCTGGTGTGCTCTGCATCCATGTAGCAAAGCTCACCTTTAGGGTTGGCAGCGATCTCAGCCGTTTTGTGATAGGATCGAAGGCTGGCCATGTAAACGGTAAAGCCTTCGGTTCTGACCGGAGAAATGGGTCTGAGCCTGGGTTGATCACCATCCACACTGGCCAGCATAGGAAATGTTGATGCTTTGATGCAAGCGAGAGCCAGGGTAGGGAGTTTCTCAGGACTTGGTTTTGGTGAAGAAGGTTTTGGCATACATTGGGAAAGGATTAGCAGATTTTCCATCGAAGGGTAGAGATGGAAAGATATGCATTTTCGGTAATTTGATCTTCTGCTTGGAACTTTCGCCCAACGACCCTCGATCACCGCACATGCGTCTGCTTGTAACCTTCCTGATCCTCGCTGTTCTGGTTCTCATCCCCTTCGCGATCTGGGGGGAAGGTTTGGAAGCCTATTTTTCGCAGGAAGGAATCATCCACTGGTTAGAACAGCTTGATCACTGGGCCTGGCTCATCGGCATCGGCCTGCTAATGGCCGATTGGAGAGGACGTTCGATGGTTGAAAATCATCCATATGCGATATTGTTCTTTTTCCGAAATATTGCCGCATTCATTTTTCCCTATCCCCCGCTAATCCTTCCTCATACCTCCATCCTCACCTATGCTCGTTATCATTTCTGACCTTCACCTCACCGACGGTACTTCCGGAACCACCATCAGCCAGGGAGCCTTCGAGATATTCCGAAGAAGAATTCGGGAAATCGCTTACCGGGCTTCATTCCGGATAGACAAACACGGGAATGAATTCTACCAACCGGTAGAATCAGTGGAAGTGATCATGTTGGGGGATGTGCTGGATGTGATTCGTTCTCAGCGATGGACCGACACAATGAATGCCATGCGACCGTGGAGCGATCCGCAACACCCGAAGGTGATTGCCATAGTGGATCAAATCACCGAAGATATCATTAGCCAGAATGCCGTAGCCTGCCAGCGACTTCGGGAACTCACAAGCCCTTGGTCGGGCCCCAACACGGCCATATCTCTGCCAGAAGCCAGGCAGGGGCGCCCTCGCTCCACCGAATATGAGACAGAAGGCGATCAGACCATCCCGATGAATCTCTACTACATGGTCGGGAACCACGACTGGCAGTACCGGCTGCCCGGTGAAGGATACGATCGGATCCGGAAAAAAGTGGTGGAAGCCATAGGTTTGTCCAACCATCCTACCGAACCATTTCCGCATACGATTGAAGAATTTGCCCCCATCCAGCGCATTTGTTCGGACCATGCCGTGTATGCCCGCCACGGAGACATTTATGACCCTTTCAATTATCAGGAAGAATTGGGACGAAATGCATCTTCCATCGGAGATGCCATCGTGATCGAACTCCTCAACCGGTTTCCGCAGGAGGTATTCCGACTTTTCGGTGAGAGGCTTGCTCCGGAGTTGCTTATGGGACTCAAAGAAATCGACAACGTGCGCCCGCTGTTCTATATCCCCATCTGGATTGATGGCCTTCTCCGAAGGCATTGCAAGGATGCCAAACTCCGGCAGCAGGTCAAGTCGATCTGGAACGATCTCGCCCAGTCATTTGTCCACCTCCCCTTTATCCGCGCCATGGACACTCTCAACCCCGTCGACCGGGTGGATATGCTGGAACTAGGGCTCCTGATCACCCGTAAAACCAGCTTCAACACGTTGAGCAAGGTCATGTCCTGGTTTGGATTGAGACGGGCTGTGGGAGATTCCTACTATCGACAGGCACTGAAAGAAGAAGCATTTACCCAGCGCGAAGCACAATTTATTGTGTATGGACACACCCACCACCAGGAAGTAGTGCCCCTCGACACTGCAGGCAGCCAAGACCAGATTTACCTCAATTCAGGCACCTGGCGACAAGTCTATGAGCTCGCCCGCTTCAATGTGAGAGATTATAAATTTTTGGGCTACCAAGTGATGACCTACCTGATCTTCTACCGGGACGGCGAGCGCAAAGGCCGCCGTTTTGAGGTGTGGAATGGAGCGTTGGGAGAATGAGAAAGAGGTCATATGTCCTTTTTAGGAAATAATCAAAGCCCCATAACCTGTGACCTTCGACCAATAACCATCGACCCCTACATTATTCTGGTAAC
>CAZLKP010000023.1:1707-14857 GCA_964560095.1 uncultured Bacteroidia bacterium | reverse complement strand
TTTGTAAGCGATATTGTAACCGCCGCGGTCAAGATCGGTGACGATGGCTTCGATCATGTAATCTTCTTCCGGATCGAAATCAGATTTCAGATCAATGCCAAACAGCCTGCCGATGCCATTCCAGAAGAAAGCGGTAGCGCCGCTTTTGGTATCCTTGATCAGATCGTAGGCAGAAAGACCGGCCTGACGGTCGATGAGTTTGACCAAAACACGGCCCTGCTTACGCGACATGCGCCTGAAGTCTTCTTCATATCGCTCAAAAAGGGCTTGTTCGCGAGATTTGATGTATTCTTTCTGTGCCTGCTTTCCTTCGATGTGCTCCAGATCCCGTTCGACTTCTGCCATCAGGTTCGCAACACCCTGCGCATAGGGATATACGCTGTGGACATACCACTGCAGCTTTGTAAAGCGCTCTAATTTCCGCCTCCCGCGTCGCAATTCGCGCTTGGTAGGATGGCTTGTGATTATGTCCACCCCATCAATCGTTCCATACATGTAGGTCTCACCCTGGTACTCATATACCCGAAATCGCTGTCCGGGTGTGGTCGACCTATATGGCTCTTCCTCTAGATCTTGTCCCATTAGCGAAGGAAGCCCCAAACTCAAAAACAGGCATGCAGCCAGGAAATATGTGATTATTCTGTGCATGTCAGCCTATATACGTATCAGCAGAAATTGTGGTTGGCTCTACTGAACATACGAATCATTCTCGAATTGATTGTGACGTTCTTTTGCGGAATATATCATCCTCAACAAACAGAAGCTAATATCCACTAATCCCGCCAGCTGAACCTTCCACACGGTAATTCAACGGACTGAAACGTCCATCCACGTGTACAACTCGATTTCACCTTAATATGTACGAATTGATTCCTCCTTTTCATCCTGATCCTGTAAGCTCATCTCATTATTCGTCTATTCCAACCGATTGTAATTACATTAATTCGTAAAATAATTCTACGATCGACATGATGAATCTGTTACGAAATATTCTTCTGTTTCCCGCTCTGATCTGTTTGGCATTCTCTGGTAAAGCCCAAGTTGAGAACCGGTCAGGAGAAGACAGTACCATTTTCATTTCACACACCGTTTTTCTGCCCCGCGAAAGCCTGGCCAGTGGAGAACAAAACTGGTGCATTGAGTCTGCAGACATCAATGGAGACGGACGGACAGACCTGATCGTTGGGGCTCAGCCTGAGGGCAACATCCATATTCATCTCGGTGAAGGTGGCGGAACCTTCAGCCCGGGACCTGTACTCACGACCAGTCCCTACAACAGAGCTGTAGTTGTTTTTGATGCCAATGGCGACCAGCGCCATGATCTGGCATCTGTCACGATGAAAGGATACCTGAACATCTTTGCTAATCACGGGGAGCAAGGATTCAAAGAGCAGAGCCCGCACAAGGTCGGCGGCCTGTTGCAGGATATTGAAGCCATCGATATAGATCGGGACGGAGATCAGGATCTACTGATTGCAGGAACCACACATGATGAAATCATTTGGTATCGAAATGAAGCCAACTTTCGCTTCAGCCGGGCTGGTAGCTGGCCGACAGGTAAGGATCCGCGTTCCATTGCCCTGGGCGACCTCAACATGGACGGCCAAACCGACATGGTTGTAGGGTGCGATGATGGGCAGATTTATCTGTATCTCGGTGAATCGGGAGGATTTCGCCGTTGGGGAAAAAACAGTTCAGGTGCTGCGAACTGGTCCGTTGTGATAGCAGATCTCAATGGCGATGGGCGCAATGACATCGCCACCGCCTCCTACCTCGACAAATGGCTCAGCATCCACCTCAATCGTGGATCGAACAATTTTCCAGCCTCTCAGCAGGTGCTGTCCGGGGATCATAATTTTGATCTGGCTCCTGCTGATTTTGACCTCGACGGAGACCTGGACCTTGTCACCTGCTCCACCCTCGACAAAGCCATAGGCTTTCACCTCAACGACGGAAGCGGTCATTTTTCCCGGCGACACAGCATGCAATCCGGCAATTGGAATGCGGGTCTTACTGTCTCAGATGTCGATGAAGATGGTGACCCCGACGTGGTAGTAGCTTCGATCAATGACCATCAGATTCACATTCACCGAAACATCAGCAACAATCCCGATCAGGAAGAGACCAAGGAATACGTCTGCCTGAGTGGATTTGTGTTGGATGCAGAATCCCACCAAAAACTCAATCGTGCGGCAGTTTCTCTCCGGAAAGAAGGGAGAACCGTGGAGACAATGATGAGTGACGAAAACGGGTTCTTCGAATTTTGCCAACTATCTCCAGGCAAATACTCCCTCAGCGGCCGCTCTCCCGGCTATGATGTGGGGGAAGTCGCGTTTTCTATGCCGAAGAGCAACCATCAGCAGGACATTCTGCTCAGGAAACCTGCCCCCACCTATCTCTATGGGCTGGTCACAGACCAGGTGAGCCGGGAGCTGATTCCCGGGGCTACCGTCATCATCACAAATGAGGCAAGAGAAGAGCTGTTTCAGCTGCGGACCGATCACCGAGGCAGATATAAAACAGCCATTCATCCGGGCAATTATCACCTCAGTGCCACCCAGGAAGGCTATTCTCCTGATAACCGATCGGTCACCGTGGACCCACCGACAGATGGTCGGGGCACCCGCGCCGATCTGGCCCTTACATCAATCCCGACAGACGCCTGTCTCTCAGGAACAGTTTATGACAAAGAAACAAACGACATCATCCCAGGCGCCAGGATAGCCATCCGGGATACCGCAGGGAATCCCATCAGGAAAATTCAGGCCAATGACCAGGGAGCTTTCCGGGCATGTTTGCCCTTTGGCAGGTACCAGTTCAGCACCACAGCAGAGGGCTATTTTTTCAACGTGGAAGAAGTGGAAATCCAGGAACCAGACCCTGAATCGCAGCTGACACGGGACATTTACCTGCAGCCCCTGAAAAAGGATGCTCATTTTGTACTGGAACACATCCACTACGACGTGAACAAAGCCACCCTCCGACCTGAATCCATCGAAGAACTGGAGCGCGTGACGGATATTCTCCAGAACAATCCCTCGCTGGTCGTCAGCATTGAAGGGCACACCGACAGTGATGCCACCGATGCCTACAACCTGGATTTGTCTGATCGGAGGGCTGCTTCTGTGGTCAACTATCTGACTGAGGCAGAGATTGAGTCCTCGCGATTGCTCTACGAAGGGTTTGGGGAACGGCGCCCGGTCGCTCCGAATGACAGCCCTGAAAACAAGCAATTAAATCGCCGGACAGAACTGAGGGTGGTTTCGTATGAATAACCACTAGCCAGGATAGTCCACCGATCGGTATGCGTCTATCACCGCCTGCTCTCCTTCTTTGCCCGGCAGTGAGTTGCCATGCTCCATGCCATAGACGCCCGAAAATCCTTTTTGATGGATGTGGCGAAACACAGTGGCGAAGTTGACTTCACCGGTGGTCGGCTCTTTTCGCCCGGGATTGTCTCCGATCTGAAAGTAGGCGATTTCCTCCCAGGCTGCATCAATGTTGGGGATCAGATTGCCTTCAGTGATTTGCTGGTGGTACAAATCACAAAGAATTTTACAACTGGGGCAGTCTACAGCCTTACACACTTCGTAGGCCTGGGCCATTTTAGAGAGAAACTGCCCCGGATGATCTCGGAAGTTTAATGGCTCCAATACCATGACCAGGCCGTGAGGCTCCAGAATCTCTGATGCCCGCTTGAGGCTCTCTACTACGTTTGCCGTCTGGTATCCCATATCCTTGCGCATATCGACATGGCCCGGGACCACAGTCATCCACGTTGCATTCACCCGTTTTGCGACCTCAACAGAATCCCGAATATGTTGCAAAAACTCTGCTCTTAGGCTTTCATCCCCATTGGCGAGATTCGGTTCATTCCAATAGATCTTATGAGCGACAAACACGCCCATCGTGATTCCCCGGTGGGCCATGGTGGCAGCCA
Source organism: uncultured Bacteroidia bacterium (assembly GCA_964560095.1). Taxonomy (GTDB): domain Bacteria; phylum Bacteroidota; class Bacteroidia; order J057; family J057; genus JANQTF01. Next base: position 10,917 of record CAZLKP010000023.1, on the reverse strand, counting down.
TGGCTTCCTGAGTCGATACATCGCGGGTTTTCATCCCATTATCCTCAAACGCGTGAAAGCCCATATCCGCCATGAAATTGAGTTGATCTACTTCATCTTCGCCAGCATGATGACGAAACATGCCCAGATGGGGCGCAAAGGATAGCGAGAATCGGTCCATGAGAGGTTGAGGTTGTCTGGCAAATGAGGAAAAGGCAGAGGTGCCAATGGCCGCTGTAGCCAGAGATGAATGTCGAATGAATGTTCTGCGGTTCATAGGGATAAGGGAATAAGGGAACAAGGGAAGAAATACTGTTTCAGCACTGCTTCAAGGGAGAAGCGCTGATTTGTAGAAAAAACCAATGACCAATGACCAGTTCTCGGTCCCCACCTAATTATTCGAAAACTCTACCAGGATCCAGCCCTTGGGGGTATTTTCCCACAACCAGATCTGCAAGTTTCGATTTCCGACGATCCGCTCGGCAATGGGAAAGGCGTCACCTCCCATCACACTCACCAAGGAGGCGAGGGCATCGGCTTGGGTGGCGGATGGCGTCTGGACGGTGACCAGCCGCTCACGCGATATCCCATATCCGCTTCTCGGATCAAGGATGTGAGAATAACGCTGTCCTTCCCACTCCAGGTAGCGATAATGGTCGCCGGAAGTCGCAATTGCAGTGTTGGCCAGGTACAGGGGCTCAAGTTCGTCGTCGGGCCACAAAGGGATCACCCGCCAGCCGGGCTGTCCCTGCGGGGGGTATCCCATGGCAATATCTCCTCCTGCATCTACCAGTACCTGCGGAAAGCCCTTTTGGGTGATCTGGTGGACCATGATTTCGGCAGCATACCCTTTGGCAATTCCCCCCAGATCCAGATGCATGTTGTCTTTCAGCAATCGAATTCCCTGAGAATCAGGCACGAGCACCAGACTCTGGTAATCCACACGCTGGCGTGCCTCCGCTACGCGCTCGAATTCCGGAAATTCGTCATGACGAAAAGCCCTTCGCCATACCTGACTCAACGGCCCAACAGTCGGATCAAAGGCCCCTCCACTGGCATGGGCGATTTCCCATGCCTGTGAAAGTACCACCATAAACTCTTCGGAAACAGGAATCAACCGGGAGCTTCCCGACTGACGCATCACACGACTAAGCTCACTGTCAGGCAGATAGTCTGACAATTGTCCGTTGAGAGAATCCAGCCAGGACAAGGATTGATGTACGGCCTCGCTGACCACAGCCGAATCCGAAGCCATCACCACGACCCGAAATTCCGTTCCCATCTGGGGGTGGGAAAACTCCCACTTTCGGAATTCCTGTGCCCGGGTAGCCAGAATGTTGGCGAGCAGAACAAACGAAATCAGACTCCTCACAACACTTCAGTTATACCAGGAATGGCATGTGGATAGTATCCATCGGGACCAGGCAGCACGTTGGGGGCTGCGTCCCAGGCCAGGGTTTCGGGAAATAAGCTCAGCTCGGAAGCCAGGGCTTCCTCCCATTCGATCATCTTTCCGGAATAGCTGGCCAGGCGCCCCAGAATGGCTGTCATCGTCGCAATCGCACCATTCTCAGCATCAGCGTAGCGATATTCTCCTTTGGCAATGGCCCCAAACAGCTCCTCGTGCTCTACCTGGTAAGGATTGGGATCTTTTCGGTCATCATGCCTCCAGGTGCTCATCCCGCTGTTGGTCTCAATCTGACCCGGGCTGGGAGCCCTGCCGGCAGATCCCTGAAATGCCTCTGAAACCCGATTCATGCAGCCCTGCTGATGCCGGCACTGAGAAAACATTCTTGCCCCATTCTCATACTCATACTCAATCACGTGATGATCGAAGATCTCCCCGTGATCTTTACCATTTCGCACAGCCCTTCCGCCAAATCCATGTGCCCGCACAGGATGCGCCTGCATCACCCAGTTGCCCACATCCAGATTGTGAATGTGCTGCTCAACAATGTGGTCGCCGCACAGCCAGTTGAAATAATACCAGTTTCGCATCTGGTATTCCATCTCTGTGAGCGGACGACCAGCCTGGGCCTCCAGGCTTGCCCGATCTCTCACCCACACGCCACCGGAATTCCAGTACACCCGGGCCGAATGCACATCGCCGATGGCCCCTCCATGAATCCGCGACACCCATTCCCGATAGACGGTCTGGTAGTGTCGCTGCAATCCAACCACAACGTTGAGTTGGTTGGCTTTGGCTTCTTCTGCCGCTGCCATGACCCGACGGATGCCCGGTGCATCGGTCGCCACGGGTTTTTCCATGAACACATGCTTCCCCGATTTCACACAGGCCTCAAAATGCATCGGACGAAAGCCGGGAGGCGTAGCCAGAATAATCACATCAGCCAAGGGAATCACCTGTTTCCATCCATCAACCCCCACAAACTTGTGCTCCTCTGGCACATCTACTTTCTCACTCACATTCACAGACTCGCCACTGCTCCAGTCTTCGAATTCCTGTGAAGTAATCGCTTCGTAGGACTTTTCCAGCCGGTCCTGAAAGGCATCGGCCATTGCTACCAGCTTGACTCGCTGTCTGGTACTCAGCGCCTGCACAGCGGCTCCGGTTCCCCGTCCTCCACAGCCGATCAATCCTACTTTTATGGTATCGTCACCATCCAGCCAGCCAAATGGCCGGGCAGACAATGTGGAAGCCGCCAGAATTCCTCCGGCAGCCAGGGCAGAAGATTTCACGAAGGATCTACGGGAAAGAGAATCTTTGTTGTTCATCTCAAGTGAGTTTTTGTTGTTAAACATCATAAGGGCTTAATCGCCAAACACCAGATTCCAAAACGCCTGTTGATCTTCCGGTGAGGGGTGATCAACCGGCCGAACGATGCGAAACCCCACAAATGGAGAATCGGTATTCCACCAGGTACTTTTGGGAATCTGAGGATCCCGCCTTTGCCAGTCGGAATCAGACCTGAGTCTTTCAGCTGATCGTGTAAAGGCCGGATCATCATCATAGGAGCCGCCACGAACGGTGCGCGGATGCAGCCTGTCGGGTTTTCGCCATGGATTGAGATTCGTGGAATCTGTCAACGAAGCCAGAAAATCAGCCTGGTACTGGTCGAGGGTCCACTCTGCCACATTGCCGTGCATGTCGTAGAGTCCCCAGGGATTAGGCCTTTTCGTCCCTACCTCATGATAAACTCCCTGACTATTTTTGTAATACCAGGCGAACGCATCCAGATCAGCAGGGCTGTCTCCAAAGCTCCAGGCAGTCGTCGTGCCGGTTCGGCAGGCATACTCCCACTCAGCTTCGGTCGGTAACCGGTAAAACTCCCCGGTTTTTTTCGACAGCCACTCACAAAACCTAAGTGCTGCATACTGCGTCATGCTTACCGCCGGATAGCCTTCCGTACCCATACCGAAAGTAGGATCTTCATAGGGTGGACTGGGCCTTGTCACGGCATCAGCATCGAACTCAGTTCCCTCAGCGGTGAGATTCGGTCCATCGAGCCTTCTCTGCCGATACACTTCATAAGCATCAAATGTGAGCTCAGTCGCTCCCATCCAGAAGGCACCTACCGTTACCGACCGCTGTGGCCCTTCGTCGGCTTCATGCCCCACTTCATCAGGAGATGACCCCATGGAAAAGGTACCTCCCGGCAGTTGGATCATGGTCCAACTGACATCCGTTCCCGGAATGCTGTCAGTGGTGGAGGCCAGTTCTGCCTGCCCCCTGGCTGACAAAACCGTAAGCAAGAGAATCAGAACCGGCAAAAAGTTTGTTATCCGACTCATACAAGTATGTTTCTCAGAGACATCTACAGCTCCCGAAGCCAGATATTGCGAAATGAAACGGGGTTGCCGTGGTCCTGAAGAATCAGAGGCAGGCGATCCGGGTGAGCACGGTACTGTGGGAACCCCTTGTATTCTGTCGGCCCGACAATGGTAAAATGGTTTTGCACCAGCACCCCATTGTGCAGAACGGTGACGGTTGCAGGGTGAAGCAGTTGCCCCTCTTGGCCAAAGACCGGAGCCGTAAAAATGATGTCATAGGTTTGCCATTCTCCGGGTGCCTTGCAGGCATTGACCAGTGGGGCAGACTGCTTGTACACAGATCCTGCCTGCCCGTTGGCGTAGGTCTGACTTTCGTAAGAATCCAACACCTGCACTTCGTAAGTACCCATTAAAAAGACACCGCTGTTGCCCCGACCCTGCCCTTCTCCAACAACCTCTTCAGGAGACCGCCATTCCAGGTGAAGCTGCATGGATCCAAACCCCATCTTGGTCTGAATCGGCGATGAGCCCCCCTTCACTGTCATCGCATTGTCTTCCATAGTCCATTCTACCGACCGCCCATCCACGTGCTGCCAGTTATCAAAGGATGTCCCGTCAAACAACACAATGGCATCAGACGGAGGGGTATGGTAGTTGCCCGGAATCACTTTTTCAGCTCTGGGCGTCCAGAGCTCGGTTGCCTGGGGATCCTGCTCTTCACGATCCCAGTCCTGGGCGGATAGGGTGGTCCCGGACAAAAGACAAATGACCAACGTGGCTTTCAAAAAGCAGTTCATGGGAGTAGAATTTTCTCTTGACATAATGGGTAAAAGACTGATCAGGAAATTAGGCGGAAAAAGATGATGGTGCAACCTCAGAGGCGTTTAGATTCACAGTTGTTGCCTATCTTGAGATTTCATTATACCAAGATCCAAGCGCCTGCCCTGATATGGACAAATGTATAACGCTCCTGCTTCCGCTTTTTTTCCTGCTTTTGGGAGGAGGATGCGCAGAAGAATCATCCTCCGAGAATAGTGCCCAAACAGAGGAATCTCTCCGACTTCCTTTGTTCCATGGAGCTCAGCCGTTACCGGAAGCAGATAGTTTCATGGTTGACGTCGGTGACACCCGCCTGTTTGTGACAACCATGGGATCCGGCCCTGCAGTTTTGATCATCCATGGCGGTCCGGGCATGAGCCATCACTATTTGAGGCCATTTCTGGACTATCTCAGCCGGGGTTTCCGGTTAATATATTACGATCAGCGATTGTCCGGCCAATCGGACCCCGAATGTGATACCAGCCTGGTCACTCTGAATCAGTGGGTGGAAGATATTGAAGCCATCAGAGAATCTGTAGGAGTGGAACACATGTCCCTGATTACCCATTCCTGGGGAACCCGTGTTGGGCTTCGATATGCGGCGATATATCCGGATCAGGTAAGAAATATCGTGTTTTTAAATCCGGTGGGACTGAACCCCGTGCATGTGCAGACCGCCGTTTCTACCCTTCAGAGCCGGATTACCGCTCAGGACCAACTAGCCAGGCAAAAGGCAACCAGCAGCGAAAGCTATCAGCGGGGCGATCGTGATGCCTACCTGGCTGCCTATCGTCTGAGCTTCGCCCAGCAGATTTATCAAAAAGACATTCTCGATTCGATCCGGCTATATATTCCGGACCGTGCCCCTGTGCGCCAACAAAGCCTGGCCCGGCTATACCGGGATCCTGCCCTTCAGTTGTATAACGACTACTCTTTTTTAGATAGAATTCAGGCCCCTTCACTGGTGGTTAGGGGGGCCTATGAAGCCAACCCCCAAGCTGCAATTGATGAAATGATGCTGCACCTGAGCAACAGCCGCCAGCTGGAAATCCCGGGATGTGGGCATTTTTCCTTTCTGGAAAAACCCCTCGCACTAGCCCTGGAATTAGAGCCGTTTTTATTGAAAAATCAGGCCATGTAACCTGGTACAATCAAGCAAAAAAAATTGCGTTTTAGATGCTTTGTTTAGATAAATTTATTTTACCCTGGTACAATCCAGCTTTTTTTGTCCTTTCTTATGGTGTAAGATCCGGATATGTTTGAGGTGTAGAACATTTACCCCAAGCATTATGTCAGGATCGAGCAGAAACAAACAGTATTTGGAAGCGGTGGAAACCACTGTAAATAGAGCCGTCAATGCAGGAATCATTCATGTCAATACTGAAGATGAAGCCTTCAACGGCCGGACATTGACCATCAATGGTCAGGAGCTGGTCAACTTTTCATCATGTAGCTATTTGGGATTGGAGCTGGACCCCAGGCTCAAAGCAGCAGCTAAGGATGCTACTGACCGGTATGGAACCCAGTTTTCCTCCTCAAGAGCCTATGTGAGCATGGGTCTGTATGAGGAACTTGAAACCCAGATGGGTTATATTTTCCAGAAGCCTGTCATCGTTTCTTCCACCACCACCTTAGGCCATTTGTCTATGCTGCCGGTGTTGATCGGAGATGATGATGTGCTTATTCTCGACCATCAGGTTCATGCCAGTGTGGCCATGGCTGCCAATTTGGTAAAAGCCCGTGGCGTCAAGCTGGAAATGATTCGCCACAACAATATGGCGATGCTCGAACAGCGGATCAAGAAGCTAAAGAACACCTACAACAACATCTGGTATCTGGCTGATGGCATCTACTCCATGTTTGGTGACGGAGCCCCCGTAGAAGAGCTCAAAGCATTGCATGACAAATACGAACAACTGCATTTATATATCGATGATGCTCATGGCGTGAGCTGGCATGGTCTTCATGGTCGTGGCTATGTGCTAGAAACACTCAAGGGAGAGTGGCCCGAGCGCATGTACTTTACCGGTTCCATGGCAAAGAGTTTTGGTTGTGTTGGAGGAATTCTGGCTTTTCCGAATGAAAAAGCCAAGCAGAAGGTAAGAGGCTGGGGAGGAACCATGATTTTTTCTGGTCCAATTCAGCCTCCTCTTCTCGCTGCAGCGGTTACCTCTACACGGATTCACCTGTCAGCAGAACTACCCTCCCTGCAGGCCAGGCTCAAGCGCCGAATGAAAGTTTTTCAGGACACTGTCGATATGCTGGGAATGGAAACAGCCAATCCCAACATGACACCCATCCGATTTTTAAAGCTGGGCAATTATGACCTTGGATTCAAGCTGGCAGAATCACTCAGGGATCGCGGATTCTATGTTAATCTGGCTGCATTTCCGAGTGTGCCACTGAAAGAAACCGGGCTACGCTTTACCATTCATAATCACCTCACTGAGGCCGACATCCAGGCGGTTCTGATCACTGTGAAGGAAGAATGGATGCGATTGGCTCGTGAAATGAATATCCCAATTCCAGAGGCTATCTCAGGTTCAAGATCACGGATAGCCGTCTGAATACGTTTTCTCTTATTTTTTTACCTTCGATCCTTGACAGGCAGGGCGCTTTTGCCCTGCCTGTCTCTTTTTATTCCCTTCCCAAACATACATATTCCGTTAGTAATATTAAATATAAATTTTAATTTTTAATAAACCGTAGTAAATGCACATTTGAATCATTAGAATTCAAATATGCAAAAGGCTATTCAGTTCTGGCACGCGTTGTCGTCTCTTGGGGTTTCGCTGGAGGATGTTTCAAGGAGAGCGAGACAGGTACGGATTACCAACCGGATCGCCTTCATCGGGGCGGTCTTTCTTTCTCCGTATCTAGTGACCTATTTGGAGCAGGGGCATTTGCTCCCGGCCATGCTTCACGCCCTGACGCTCGCAGCCTGGTTCTCGGTTCTCATCCTCTCAGATAGACAACAGTTTTTGTGGGCTAAGTACATGCTTATCGGCGCATCCATCATCAATACCCTCATCACCATCACATTTCTGGGGTATGAGAGTGGTGAACATTATGCCTTTTTACTTTTTACGCTTGGGGCAGCCATGGTCTTCGACCCCATGACAGAAAGGAAACATCTCTACCTGATCATGGGAATCATTGCTGTGTGTTTGTTGATGATGATGAGCTTTCAGTTTGATCCACTCGGGATCCACAGCCAAACTACACGTCCAACACCAGAGTATTTGTTCAGCCTGTTTTTCTCATTCGTGATCATCGCCCTGTTTGGTCTCCACTTCCAAAACGTTTCCAACGAGCAGGCGGATGGTCTCATTCAGCAGGCACAGAAGGAAATGCAGGCGGCATTTGATAATTCTTACGACGCCATCTTTTTAGTAAATCCAGATGATGGCCTAATTATTGGTTCAAACAAACGATCGCAAGCCCTTTTTGACTCTTCCAAAGATAGATTGGAAGAGCAATGTCTGACATCTTTATTTCGAATTCCTAAAGGTCGGAATTTTCTCCTGCACACCACACAGCGGCTGAGAAACGGTGAGAGCTGGACCCGGGAAGAAAAGTTCAAGAAGTTCACCAAAGGCTGGTTCTGGGGAAGCGTAGCCTACACCTTTATCAAAGTCGGCGAAGAAGAACGCCTGATGGTGAGGATCACAGACATCACGGCCAACAAGCAGACCCAATTTGAATTGCAGCGCTCCAAGAATCTGGCCGAGAGTGCCAACATTGCCAAAGCGCATTTTCTTGCCAACATGAGCCACGAAATCCGGACACCAATCAACGGAATCATCGGGCTTTCCTCCCTCATTCCAGAATTGCACGAGGAAGACAATGAGCTTCAGGAGTATTCCCAGCTGATCCAAACTTCTGGGGAGCGCCTCCTCAGAACACTCGATTCTGTCCTAGCCCTCTCTCAGTTGGAGGCATCCACCTCCTCACTGAATTGGGATATGCACCAGGTCCAGGACCTCGCCGCACCTGCCGTGGAAGCCTACCAGTCGGAGGCGGAGAAAAAAGGAATTGCTTTGATGTGTGAAGTATCTCCGGACATTTCACTACAAACCGATGTGGATTGGTTCAAAAAAGTGCTGGATCACCTCATTTCTAACGCCATCAAATTCACCGAAGAAGGCCATGTGCAGGTGGGTGCCACCGTCAACACAATGGAAGAAATACCACATGTCGAAATCCATGTAACGGATACTGGGATCGGAATGAGCGAAGAGTTTGTGTCAAACAAACTCTTCCAGAAGTTCTCTCAGGAAAGCGAGGGCCTTGATCGCAATTTTGAAGGAGCAGGTCTGGGACTCTCCATTGTGAAACGGGTGGTAGAAATCCTCGGAGGAACCATCGAGGTTCACAGTGTGCGCCACAGCGGCTCCGTGTTCCGGATCATTTTGCCGCAGGTCCAACATGAGTTACCTTCTTTGCTTTCCTGATCTATTTCACGCAAAATATTCCTGCAATTTAGAAAATAATTGCCACCGAAATTGCATCATAACAATATGGATAAAAGCAAAATCCTGATTGTCGAAGACAATGAAATCAATGCTCTTGTTCTCAAACGCCTGATCGAATCCATCGCTCAGCCCTTTCATGCCATCAATGATAAAGAAGCTTTTCACCTGGTCGAAGAGCATCAATTTTCATTGATCCTTATGGATA
>CAZLKP010000023.1:0-1697 GCA_964560095.1 uncultured Bacteroidia bacterium | reverse complement strand
CTGGACGGGGAAGAAATCATGAAACGGTTGAAAAAAGATCCCGGGTTTGCTTCCGTGCCGATTTTTGCCGTCACTTCGTATGCCCTGCCCGGTGATGAACAGCGGTTTCTGAATGCCGGATTTGATGCCTATTATTCCAAACCCATCAATCGCGAAAGCCTGATGACAGGTGTCAAACGGGCGCTGCAACATCAAAAAACCGAGGCCTGACATTCAGGGCGCAATGGACCACTGAACCATCGCAGCCTCTCTGTTCTCAATCATCGGCCAGCGGGCAAACATCAATGAGTCGCCGTTTACCGGCAGCGACCATCTTTCGATCCCGTTTTCACCCACAAACATCGTGAACGGTCCCTGATCCGGGAGGGCTTCAAGCCCTTCCGGATTATTTGTTGCTGCCAACACCACCGGCCCCAATTCTATGCTCATCTTCGGTGAGTCATGCCCCACAATCAACCTTCGCACAGACATGGGAAACTGTAGGTGAAGTTCATCCCCATTCTGCCACGCTCTGGTGAGATATGCATAGCCCTTCCGCAATTCCGGGTACAGGTATTCACCCACCAGATCTGCCACCAGCTTGCGATTGGTCCGCCAGCGATACCTGGCTTCCGGATCCGGCCGGTTGTCGGTCCAGCCGGGCTGCCGAAAGGCCAGGGTCCAGGCTCCGGTCGGCCGACCTTCCATCACAATCCGGATATCCCCTTTCTTTGGATAATCGGTGGACAGAGAAACCTGCCAGGCATCACCTGGCCCAACATCTGTGACCATCATGGGTAAAAACAAGTTGATCCAAAGGGTGTCTGCCTGCTCAAATACCGCAACAGATCGTGGATCGGGCAAGGAATCTGCCGAAGTAGCATAGCGATTGTACAGCAAGCGCTCGGCGCGATCCATGTAGGTGCCATCCTGCGACACTAAAGCCATTTCCCTCAACCAGGCCATGGTAGAAGCGTCACAAGGCGATGAACAACTGCCGTCTTCCACCCCGAGAGGATGGAGAATCAAAGATTCCGGTTTTATAGGTTCAGGAAGCGGAGCCCGATGCCGCTCCAGGAGGTCTTTGGCCCATCCAGCACCCCAGGAAATCTGCTTTGCCGCCACGACACTTCTGACGGCTTCATCAGATTCGGGGGAGTCGCAGTTACTGATAGACAAGATAACCAAAAGATAGATCCATCTGTTCAGTGAGTAAACATGACAAACCAGATCCTTCCAATCAACCTGTCCCTTATCTTTGCCCCCTATGAAAAATCTCATGTTGCTCTATTTGCTCTGTTTTGGCAGCCTTGCAGGTACTCAGGCCCAGAAAATTGAAGGGAGGGTGCTGGATGCATCCAATTTGCTACCGATTCAGGGAGCTACTGTCGAAATTAGCAGTTATGCCCAAATCACCCAAACCGGACCCGACGGCTATTTCTCCATCGAAGCCCGATACCTGCCCTGCAGCCTGCGGGTGTCCACCACCGGATACAACACCCAAATCCGGGCGTTAGCACAAATTCCGGATGCATCTATCCAGTTTCTGCTCCAACCAGCTCCCTACGAAATGGATTCTATTCTGATTGTGGCAGGTGAATCAGAACTCCCTTTAAAATCGCAGGCCGGGTCGGCCACCCTCATCCGGCACCACGAGCTCAACCGGGACAACAACCTCAGCATTGCACCAGCCCTGAATCGAGTGCCCGGTGTGCAGA